>JBMDXI010000132.1:0-3745 GCA_048595075.1 Alphaproteobacteria bacterium | reverse complement strand
TGTTAGGTCAGTGTTCTTAAGGACTCCTATTGCTTTTAATTTTATTTTTAATTATAAACTGAGAAGCAAACGACAGAAGTTGAAGGCTTTGTAAAAATCATAAAAGAGGAATTAGGCGTGCTTGACATATGTAAGAGTAGTAAGAAATGGTAAAAAAAAGTACATCAACAAAAACCTCTCCTAAATTATCTATCGACACCGCAGCTATTTCTACCCTTGCGGAACTTCTAAAAACAACAGATTTAACGGATATAGAGTATGAGGCTCAAGGCTGCCGCATTCGTGTATCTCGCAATGTAACAGCTCATTTTATGCCGTCAGCCGCTCCTATAGCGCCCTCGCGGTCTGAGATAACAGTTACCCACGGGGCAGAAGGCGCCGCATCAATGCCAGCAGGAAAAGGTAGCGTGGATCCTGAATCTCATCCGGGCGCTGTTAAATCACCCATGGTAGGGACTGTTTATTTGGCTCCTAAGCCAGGGGCTGATAATTTTGTGAGCATAGGCACTCACGTTAAAGAAGGACAAACTTTAGCCATCATTGAAGCTATGAAAGTAATGAATCCTTTCAAGTCTCCTCGCGCGGGTAAAGTCACCCATGTTTTAATCGAAGATGCTCATCCCGTTGAATATGATCAGCCTCTTTTTATTATTGAATAAAGAAAAGAAGTAGATATGAAAATTAAGAAGCTTCTTATTGCTAACCGAGGCGAAATAGCTCTTCGTATATTGCGGGCCTGTCGAGAGATGGGAATCAAAACCGTGGCTGTTCATTCCAAAGCTGATATGGATGCAATGCATGTTCGTCTGGCGGATGAGCGTGTTTGTATAGGGCCTGCGGCAGCAAAACTAAGTTATTTAAATATCCCCAGTATTTTAGCGGCGGCTGAAGTGACAGGGGCAGATGCTGTGCACCCAGGATATGGATTTCTGGCAGAAAATGCAGATTTTGCCCGTAAAGTAGAAGAACATGGTCTTATCTTTGTGGGACCTACCCCTGACCATATTACCCTGATGGGAGATAAAATTGCCGGCAAAAATACTGTCAAGGAATTGGGGCTTCCCGTAGTTCCGGGTTCTACAGGAGCAGTTCAATCCATTGAAGAAGCGTTACAAATCGCCAACTCCATGGGATATCCGGTGCTCATTAAGGCTTCAGCAGGGGGAGGGGGCAAAGGCATGAAAGTAGCTTCTTCAGATGCAGAGTTAGAAGAGGCTTTGGATGTGGCCCGTTTAGAGGCCAAAGCGAATTTTGGTAACGAAGATGTTTTAATGGAAAAATATTTACAACATCCCCGTCACATAGAAATTCAAATCTTAGCAGATCAATATGGGAATGTGGTGCATTTAGGGGAAAGAGATTGCTCTATCCAACGCCGTCACCAAAAAGTATGGGAGGAAGCGCCATCCCCTGTTATTTCTATGGCGCAGCGTCAAGATATTGGGATGCGGGCAGTTAATGCCATGAAAAAGCTTGGCTACCGAGGCCTTGGAACCATAGAATTCTTATTTGAAGATGGGCAATTTTACTTTATTGAAATGAATACGCGGGTGCAGGTCGAGCATCCTGTAACTGAACTCATTACTGGAATTGACCTTGTGCAACAACAAATTCGGGTGGCAGCAGGGGAAGCGCTGCCTTTTACGCAAGATGATATTACCTTCAGAGGTCATGCTATTGAATGTCGTGTCAATGCAGAGCATCCCGAAACATTTGTACCGTCCCCAGGAACAATTCAGTCCTATCATGCTCCTGGAGGGTTTGGGGTAAGGGTAGATAGTGCTGTCTATGCCGGCTACAAAATTCCCCCCCATTACGATAGTTTGGTTGCTAAGCTTATTGTCCATGGTAAAGATCGCCAAGACTGCTTAGAACGCTTGCGTCGTGCTTTAGGGGAATATGTTATTTCAGGGGTTCAAACCAATCTTCCCTTACATCGTAAGCTGGCCCTCAATGACGATATGGTGGAGGGGTATTATAATATCCATTGGTTAGAAAAAGTCTTCCTTCCCAATTCATAAGCCAATCCTGTGTAAAAAAAGCTCCAGGCTAATTTTATTTGACGCAATGAGAAAAATATATATCATTAATATATGACTAGACTAACTAGGTTAGTATTATGAATTATTTTCCTCTTCAAGATGCAAAAGCACGTCTCAGTGAACTTGTTAAAAGAGTCATTAACGAAGGCCCGCTAGGGATTTCTGTACGTGGAAAGGAAGAGATTATCCTTCTTTCTAAAAAAGAATATGATATTTTGTCGGGTGAAAAACCTTCTTTCCTTGAACTCATGGCTTCTTCTCCTCTTAGGGGGGGTGAGCTTAATCTCAAAAGAGACAAATCTTTTTCCAGAAATATTTAGCTCTAGCAATACACTGTAATAATTGTTGAGCGTGAATTTTCTGGAGCTTTTCGTATTTTTTGCTTATTTTAAAAATATGAAGAAACAACTTTTCTATCCCATTATTTTAGCGGCAGGGCAAGGGAGCCGTATGAAGTCAGATATCCCCAAGGTATTGCATCCTATTGGGGGCCAGCCTATGCTTTATCATATTATAGACACAATTAAAAACTTGGGTTGCCAAGATATGTGCCTGGTAACTGCACCCCACATGGAAGACATACGGGCTGCCTTAGGGGAGCGTGTGCATCATGTGATGCAAGAAACGCCTCAGGGAACTGCTCATGCTGTGCTAGCGGCTGAGCCCTACATTGCGCAAAGTAAAGAGCCTATTTTGGTTTTGTATGGCGATACTCCCCTCATTCAAGAAGAAACCTTACAACGTATGCATCAAGCCTTAGATCAGCATCATATTGTTGTTTTAGGAATGCATGTGCCAACTCCTAATGCTTATGGGCGTATTTTTGCGGACGAAACAGGACTGATTAACCGTATTGTGGAAGCAAAAGATGCGACAAAAGCAGAGCAGGAAAATACGTTATGTAATTCTGGGGTCATGCTTATTCGCCCTGATGTATGTCTTCCTTTGTTGAAAAAAGTAACGAATCATAATGCTAAGAAAGAATTCTATTTGACAGATTTAATTGCGCTGGGTAATCAGGCAGGGTACAAGTCAAAGGTTATTGTAAGGACGTACGATGAATTGCGGGGGGTCAATACTCGTCAAGATTTAGCTGATGTAGAACATGTTGTCCAACAGCGAAAGCGGCAAGAGTTCATGTTAGCTGGGGTCACGTTGGTTGCCCCTCCTACAGTGCATTTTAGCTTTGATACAAAAATAGCAACGGATGTAGTTATTGAACCTTATGTGACTATAGGGGTGGGTACAACGATTGAAGAGGGGGCTACCATAAAAAGCTTTTCTGCGCTTGAAGGGGCCCATGTCGCTGCTTCTGCTGTTATAGGGCCCTTTGCGCGGTTGCGTCCAGGGGCTTATATTGGCAAAAAGGCTAAAGTTGGAAACTTTGTAGAAGTTAAAAAGTCTACCTTAGAGGCAAATGTGAAAGTTAATCATCTAAGTTATATCGGCGATACTATCGTAGGGCAGGGTACTAATATTGGAGCGGGGACTATTACCTGTAACTATGATGGATTTGATAAAAATAGTATTACGATAGGTAAAAATGTATTTGTAGGGTCTAATACCGCATTGGTTGCCCCCCTTACTATAGAAGATGATGTGGTTATAGGGGCTGGGGCTGTTGTAACAGAAGATGCTCCTAAGGATAGTTTGGTCATTGCCAGGTCTCCTCAGAAAAATATTGAGGAAGGGGCAGCTCGTTT
>JBMDXI010000131.1:0-2662 GCA_048595075.1 Alphaproteobacteria bacterium | reverse complement strand
AAAAATTTTTACCGAGTGTATGGCAGCGTGGTACCGAATTTTTAGGGGCTCCCTATGCAATTATGGGGGGGGCCATGACGTGGGTGTCCGAGCGAAATTTAGTATCCGCTATTTCGAATGCGGGGGGGTTTGGGGTGCTGGCCTCTGGGGCAATGCCTCCTGAAATTTTAGCTCAAGAAATCCAGGCAACGCGGGCGCTGACCAACAAACCGTTTGGAGTTAACTTAATTACCCTGCATCCTCGCTTAGATGAATTGATTCAGGTCTGTATTCAGGAACGGGTTTCCCATGTGGTGTTGGCGGGTGGGTTGCCGCACGGTACCTCTATTACGGCTTTAAAAGATGCAGGCATTAAAGTGATTTGTTTTGCGCCGGCTCTAATCATAGCGCGGAAACTTATTCGCATGGGGGCAGATGCTTTAGTGTTGGAAGGAATGGAGGCAGGGGGCCATATTGGGCCTGTCTCCACAACTGTATTAGCGCAAGAAATTCTGCCTCATATTCATGAGGTGCCTATTTTCGTAGCAGGGGGTATTGGACGCGGCGAAGCCATGGTTTCTTATTTAGAAATGGGGGCATCGGGTTGCCAGCTAGGAACGCGCTTTGTATGTGCTATCGAATCACAAGCCCATCCCCACTTTAAGCAGGCCTTCATTCGTGGCAATGCGCGGGATGCAACCGTCTCCCCCCAATTAGATGCACGCTTTCCTGTGATTCCTGTGCGGGCTTTGGCCAATAAGGGAATGGAAGAATTTTTGGAATGCCAACGTAAAACGATTGAGCGTTTTAATAACGGAGAAGTATCCCAAAAAGAAGCGCAACTAGAAATTGAGCATTTCTGGGCCGGGGCCCTTCGTCGTGCCGTCATCGATGGAGATGTGGAATATGGTTCCCTTATGGCGGGTCAAAGTGTTGCCATGGTAACCCATGAACAAACAACCCAAGAGATCATGGACGAGCTGATAGAACAGGCTGTAAAATCCCTAGCACTGCATGCACGTTACGCTGCTGAGGGGTAAATTTGTTGGATCTCTGCAGGGGCCCTCTATTGTGGTGATGGAAAAAATCGTGAAGAGCACTTCTTATTGCGCTTCTGTGTCTTTCTCTCTTTCATTTTTTTTGTTTTTCCTTGAAAAAACTTTATGGAATCTATATATTGTAATACATGTATTACAATATTTGGATGTAAAGGAGAAACGAAATGGCTTTATCTGTAAGAATACCTGCTGAACTTGAAAAGCGTTTATCTGACCTTTCCAAAAAAACGCACCGCTCGAAAAGTTCTTTCGTTTGTGAGGCTTTAAGGGAATATCTTGAAGACCAAGAAGATTATTATGAAGCTTTAGCCATAAAAGAAAGAATGAAAAAAAACAATGAGAAGTCCTATTCTTTAGAAGAAGTCATGAAAATTCTTGGGATTTGTCCAGAAGATCTAAAAAATGCCCCCTGATTATGATACTGACAAACAGGGGTGGATAATTATCTTGTCTCCCGATGCGGCAAAAACTCTTAAAAAACTGGATAGGCCTATTGAGATAAAAATCCTTAGCTATATTCATCAAAAACTTATTGGAGCTGATGATCCTAGAATTTATGGGAAAAGGCTCTCTGGCCCTTTGGCACAATTTTGGAGTTTTAGAGTTGTTGGAGACTACCGACTTATTGCAGATATCATAGAAAATAAACTGATCATTGATATTATAAGAATTGGTCATAGAAAAGAAGTCTATGACAAAGAAATTGTTCATTAGACCTCTTTCGAAACTCTATGGCCAAACAACCCAAGAGATCATGGACGAGCTGATAGAACAGGCTGTAAAATCCCTAGCACGGCATGCACGTTACGCTGCTGAGGGGTAGGCGCTATTGTTTCGTCTTCCACAGGGGGGAGGGGCGGTTGGTGAGGTTTCTGAGAAAGAGGAGTGATCGCAACCTCTTCATCCATGGTTTCGCTTTCAATAGGGAGGAGGGAAGGCTCCTCTAACGCTGTTTCTGAAACAGGAATTGCGTCCATAGAAGGCCTCACTTTTGCATTGTCCACCGCAGAGATTTCATTGGAGGTGGGTGGTAAGGGCGGCTCTACAATCATCTGGAAGTTTTCGGCTATTTTTTCCTGAGCTCCTCCTGGTTCGCCTGCTTTTACAATAGACAAATTCGCACTTCCTACCGCACCTGTTAAAATGAAATGAGGAGCTGGATCACTGTCCCGTTTAACTGTTACCGCTGATTCTATTTTATTATCAATTTTGGCTGCCAAGGGAATAGTCACTTTCCCCTCTAACGTACCACCAGAAAGTTGAATCAAACGGGGGGCTGGAGTTAAGGATGTATAGGTCAAATCAACAGTTGCATGCCCTGCATCAATAGTCGTATCACCTTGTGTGTCCGTACTGGTTATCGATACTTTCCCTCCCGTTACATGAAGTTTTTTTGGCTTTATAGTGGTGACAGTTCCATGCCCCGTTTCGACTTGAATAGAAGAAGAAAGTCCCTTTGTATCAAGAGTAACATCGCCCCCTCTGATGGCTATATCTGGGGCATTTGGCACCGTAATCACAAAATCAACTTCACAATGAGCACTTTTGCCCAGAAAAGAAGTATCCTTTTTCTTTACCTCAATCACCAGAGTCTGCTTATCTTTGTTTTCTATATTCAAGTCACA
>JBMDXI010000130.1:0-14823 GCA_048595075.1 Alphaproteobacteria bacterium | reverse complement strand
GATTTATTATGAAAATAAAAACTATGGTAATTGCCACAGCATCTTTATTAGCCATTAATGCGGCTGCTAAAGTGCAACCGGGCCAAGGCCCTGCTCTTAAAATCGGCGGAAGCTTATCAGCGACTGCTGTTGCAGTAAAGCAAAATGTTCGCTATGCACCTGCATCAACTATTCAAACAAAAGGTAACATCATGTTCAACGTAGGGGGTGAATCCACTAACGGTTTAACATATGGTGGTGCTACTGTTTTGAACGTAGATCGTGCTAAGGAAAATTCAGATCGTATCGCTGAAGCTTATGTGTATTTAACACACAAAGATGCTGGTACACTTTTGTTAGGTGACACCCTTGGTGTTGAATCAACAATGATGTACTCAGGAAATGACGTCTTGGGTGGTAACGGTGGTCCTGGTAACTCTGACCTTCAAAAAATCGTTAACACACCTGTAGGTGTTAGCTGGTATACATCTTTGGCGCCTGATGAAGATACAGCTTCTAAAATCGTGTGGATTTCGCCAAATGTAAGTGGATTCCAGTTAGGGTTATCTTATACACCTAATACGTCTTCTTATGGTCGTACAAAATTGACGCGTTCTTTCGGATCTAGTGGTTCATTAAATGGTGGTGGTATTTCTAGCTCTCGTTATGGTGTTAACCATCTAGCGGGTGCCTTGTCTTATAACGCTGCTGTGAACAATGACTTGAACGTTGGAGTGTTCTTAGCGGGTACTACTGCGAAAGGAAAGACATCTCAAAAAGATCAAACAGGATCATTTAAAGTTCATAACGAAAATCAATACCAAATTGGTACGTTGCTTGACTATCAAAACTGGCAGTTTGGTGCGATGTATCTTAACAAGAGTAACTCTTACATCAGAACAGATCGTAAGTTCTCTAATGTTAAAGGATACAACGCTGCAATTGGTTATAACTTAGCTAGCCATACAAACGTAGCTTTGGGTTATACTCATACGCATAGAAAAGTAGCTAATGGAAAAGCACAAGCTAAAATCACAACAGCTACAGTGGATCATGTGATTGCACCAGGTTTGGTTGTGTTTACAGAAGTTGACTACATGAACTTGCATACAACACCAGGTCAATTGGCCTTGGCAGGAACAGGTCCTACTAACTCATTAACGTCTTCTGACATCTATGATAACTATCCACAAAGCAACAAGAGCAACAATGCAACAGTTGTGATGGTAGGAACAAAGATTCGTTTCTAAACGAAACAATACTACAAAATAAAAAAAAGAGGCCTTACCAGCCTCTTTTTTTATTTTTATAAGTCATTATTTACTCCCTAATAGGTCAAGCCCAAGGAGAATGGCCGCGGCAATCGCGGGGTGGGTCTTTTTATGCTCATTTTATGTGCTATTGTCTATAGCTGATTCCTTACCACTTAAAGAAATTTGTTTCCTGCAGGTTTAATTAACATATAGCTAAATCAATATAAAAGTGGTATAAATATAGAACTTAATTACCCCTTTGTGATTCCCCCGTGCGTTCTCCTCGGGATTGACACAGGGGTTTCGGGTCGAGTCCGAGAGAATCGCAGGGGTGGAATTTTTACACTCAAATTAAATGAATTCAGCTATAAGGATTATGGGGGGGTAATGATGAAATACATCGGATTTTTTTTAATATCTATCTTGGGAATCTTTTCAAATGTCTTGGCTGCATCAAAGGGTGAGGAGAGCGGCCCTTCCTATACACCCGTCAGGGCTGCGATGGCACAACTTCAGGAATATGTGCAAGAAACCCAAAAGATAGAAGTTATAGAAGATTTAGCTAAATTTCCTCCCAGTGAACTCCCAGATGCAATGAGAATTTTAGAAGAATTCTTATATGAGGTTGATCCTTCAGATAACAGGTTGATAGAGGACTGTCTTTTTCTGCTAAAAATGCCTCGATCTTTCCGAAAGATAAAAGCCCTATTAGGGTCTCCTCCAGACTATGCTAAGCTACGAGGCATGACATGGCAAGAAAAGTTGAATATGATTGAAGAGGCTCAACAACCTTATACCTATTTGGTAGAGCTTCCACTCCCTTATCCTTTTACATATTGTGTTTTGCTCTAAGCAAAAAGCCTGCTCCCTTAATATTCAATTTAGAAACAGCGCTATATAATTAAATGAATTCACCTATATTGCTTTTTTTTCTTCCTCTCTTTATAAATATAGCTGGTAACTTATAGATTGATTACATCGAAATTCGTCGCTGGCGTAAGTTGACTACATGGTCGCCCTAAAATTTCTTGTACTCATTTTATTCTCAGCTATATATAGTTAATAGCCTATAAAATGAGCCAAAATATAGAGCTCAATTACCCCCCTAGTGTCTCCCCCGTGCTTGACACGGGGGGCCATAGCCCAGCCATTTGGCTGATTTTTAGTGGACTGTCGAGTCAATCCACGGGTCAACCCCGAGGAGAACGCCCGAGAGAATCACGGGATATGGATTTTTATACTCAAATTAAATGAATTCAACTATAGCTCATGTTTAACCTGATATTTTTAAGAGATAATGACATTTAAAGACACGATTATTTTACCTAAAACGGACTTTTCTATGAAGGCGAATTTGCCTGAATTAGAAAAAAGGCTATTAGCTTATTGGCAAAGTATCCATCTTTATCAAAAAATCTCTGACAAAACTAAAGGTCGTCCCCAATTTATTTTAAATGATGGCCCCCCTTATGCGAATGGTCATCTTCATATGGGGCATGCTTTGAATAAAATCCTCAAAGACGTGGTTTTAAAGTACCAACGATTAATGGGAAAAGACTGTCCTTTCATCCCGGTATGGGATTGTCATGGTTTACCCATTGAATGGAAAATTGAAGAAGCCTATAAAGCAAAAAATTTAAATAAAGATCAGCTCCCCATTCTTCAATTTCGCCAAGAATGTCGTGATTTTGCCCAAAAATGGGTAGACATTCAAAGAGCAGAGAGTCAGCTATTAGGGGTTTTTGGCGATTGGGATCATCCTTGTTTAACGATGGATCACGAAGCAGAGGCCCAAATCGTTGAAGAACTTCATAAAATCCTTATTAATGTATGTTTGTATAAGGGCCTGAAACCTGTTCAGTGGTCGGTCGTAGAAAAAACGGCGCTGGCTGAAGCAGAGGTAGAATATCATGATAAAGTATCCCCCTCTATTTACGTACGCTTTCCGCTATCAACCCATCTGCAAGGCCTTAAAAATGTCTCAGCAGTGATATGGACAACAACGCCTTGGACATTGCCAGGGAACCGCGCTATTGCCTATGGTGAAGATATTCAATATGTAATCGCTCAAATGGATGATCGTGATCCTTTCTTTGTTGCTAAAGATCGGGTGGAAGATTTTGCAAAAGAAATAGGGGCAAAAAATGTTACCGTCCTTAAAACACTTTCTGGTAAAGATTTATCAGGCTTGCAAGCATGGCATCCCCTCCGTGAAAATGGCTATGACTTTACGGTTCCTTTGGTGCCAGGGTCGCATGTCACCACTGTCCAAGGAACAGGTCTTGTCCACATAGCTCCTAGCCATGGGTTGGAAGATTTTGAGGTTGGTAAACAACGTAATTTAGAAATTCCTAATTATGTAGGGGAAGATGGTACTTATAATGCTCATACCCCTTCTTTTGCGGGCACACATATTTTTAAGGCTAATCCCCTTATTATAGAAGCCCTTAAAAACCAAGGTGCCTTGGTTTGGGAAACAACCCTTACTCATAGCTACCCTCATTCTTGGCGTTCGAAAGCTCCTTTGATCTTTCGGGCTACCCCCCAGTGGTTTATATCGATGGAAGCCACCCACTTACGGCATAAAGCTCTTACCGCGATTGAAAATGTCCAGTGGGTGCCTGCGCAAAGCAAGAACAGGTTAACAGCGATGATTAAAGATCGCCCTGACTGGTGTTTATCCCGCCAACGGGCATGGGGTGTTCCATTAGCTATTTTTGTCTCAAAAGAAACAGGGGAACCCTTAAAAGATCCTGCTGTTAATGCACGAATTTGTAAACTATTTGCTGAGCATAGTTCAGACATTTGGTATTCAGCTGACAGCTCTGTCTTCTTAGGGCCAGATTATGATGCACAGGACTATGAAAAAACCATGGATATTTTAGACGTATGGTTTGAAAGTGGGGCAAGCTATGCTTTCGTCTTAGAAAAAAAACCCGATCTAAAATTTCCTGCTGATTTGTATTTAGAGGGCTCTGACCAACACCGTGGATGGTTTCAATCCTCTTTATTGGTTTCCTGTGCAACACGTGACGAAGCCCCTTATAAAGCAGTAATGACCCATGGTTTTATCGTCAATGAACATGGGCATAAAATGTCTAAATCCTTGGGGAATGCTATTAACGTAGAAGATGTCCTTGCGCGTCATGGGGCCGATATTTTAAGAATTGTGGTTTTAAGCAGCAACTATACAGAAGATTTAAAGATCAGCATGGACGGCATTAAGCGTCAAGAAGAAGTGTATCGCAAAATCAGAAATACGTTGCGTTACTTATTGGGGAATCTCCAAGATTTTCAAGAAAAGGATTGTTTAGAGTATGACCAACTTCCCCCTTTAGAGCAGTGGGTTTTAGGCCGCCTTGCTGATTTATATAGAGAAGTTCAGGAATGTACAAAAACCTATAATTATCACCACTTATTTGTTCAGCTATACAACTTTTGCGTCATAGATCTATCGGCTTTTTATTTTGATGTACGTAAAGATTGCTTATATTGTGAAAGTCGTTCTAGTCAGAAATATCAAGCTGTTTTAACAGTACTTCACTACTTATTTAACTATTTATGCTTATGGTTTTCACCGATCCTCTCGTTCACGATGGAAGAGGCATGGCAAACCCGCCATCCTAATACCACCGTCTTTCTTGAAGATATGAAGGCGATTCCTTCTCAGTGGCATAATGAAGCCTTAGCCGCCCAATGGGATGTACTAAGAAATGTGCGTCGGGTGGTAACAGGCGCCATAGAACTTGAAAGAAATAAAGGCACTATTCGGTCGAGCCTAGAAGCTCAGGCAACCCTTTTTGTCACAGACTCTACTGTCTATGATATCCTCAGCAGCCTGCCTCTTGCAGAGCTTATGATTGTTTCTAATATAGTGCTTATTCCTCAAGAAGTGCAGGAAGGATTTATGCTAGCGGATGTGCCATTCTTACGCGTCCAAGTTTCTTTAGCAACAGGAGAAAAATGCGAGCGTTGTTGGCGCATCTTAGAGGAGGTGGGCACCTTGGTACCCACGCCTACTTTATGTTGTCGCTGCGCCGATGCGGTAAAAACCTATGATTAAAAAATTAAGTCCGCTTTTTATTCTTTTTATTTTAATTTTAGATCAACTTACTAAGTTGATGGTCTTAAAATATGCTGGGGAGTTACCTTTAGAAATAACCTCCTTTTTTAATCTCATCCTTGTATGGAATAAGGGAATCAGTTTTGGGCTTTTTAATAATATGGATAGCCTGTGGATTACCTATATCCTCAGTTTTATTGTGGTATTAGTTTTAGGATATGTTGCAATTCTATTAGTGCGTGAAAAAAAAGCATCTTTGGTTTTGGCTTACAGTTTTATTATTGGGGGGGCCATTGGCAATTTGATAGATCGCCTCATTCATGGACGGGTTATAGACTTTTTAGATTTCCATATAAATGGCTATCACTGGCCCGCATTTAATATCGCTGATAGTTTTATTGTTATAGGGGTTGCAATTTACTGCATTTTTCATTGTAAAAATAAATAAATTGTTCTAAGAATAAACAAAATAAGAACAATGAATTTATAAAAATTTTAACATGGATGATGACCCTGATAATAATATTCCGCCGAAAAAATTATCTAAATCAGAGAATAAAACAGATACGCAGCTGCACTACTTTTTAGGGCAAAAAAGTAATTTCAAATCATTTTTGTATCGCAGTAATGATACTATTTCCCGTACGCTTGATCTTATTAATTTTCTGCAAGAAAAAGTAAACTGCTTAAAAGAGGATATTTCCCAAGCTGAAGCTGAATTTGACAAAGTTAAAAATAAGACTGAAAGGGGTAATTAAGCTCTATATTTTGGTTCATTTTATAGGCTATTATAGCTGTAAACTTATAAAATTATTACGTCGAAATTCGTCGCTGGTGTGCGTCAGCACACGATCGCTCCTCATTTCTCGTCCTCATTTTAAACTTTTTCAGCTATAACTATAGAATGTTCAATCTGCCCAGGGAAAATAGAGCATTATGAAGCATAACGGGTGTATTCAATTATTATTTATGTGTTTGTTGCAATTGGTGCGCTTGAACTAACTTGATGGAATGGATTTTTTTAAGGAGTTCAGCCCATAAGCGATTTTTTTTCGGCAGCTTCCCTTACGTTGTTCAGCAAACTGTTCGTCGGACTTGATAATTTGGTAAAAAGCATACCAAACGGCTACCATAGAGCCTACCATTGTCAAAATAAGTGTAAGTGTGTATGTCCACTCCATTTTAATTCTTCCCTTATATTTTTTATAGCAAATTAGTTACTATTGCTATAGCTTTTATATATCTGAGAAAGTTTAAAGTGAGGGCAAGCTAGATGCCAGTGACGAATTTTGCAAGCGAAGCAATTTTATCGTCAGTACAAGCAACGCTGTACTGACGTAAAAGAGCGAGCGGAACCTCATCACTTTATAAGTTTCTACCTATAAAGCGGCGCGAACCTTTTCAACAATAGTTTTAAAAGCTTCTTTTTCGCGGATGGCTAAATCGGATAATACCTTTCTGTCCATGTCAATTTCTGCCTTTTTCATTCCCCCTATGAATTGAGAGTATGTTAAGCCATATAACCGAACAGCGGCATTGATACGTTGAATCCACAATGCACGGAATTGTCTTTTTCTATTGCGACGATCCCTGTAGGCATATTGTAGACTTTTTTCTAAACGTTCTACTGCGATAGTGAAACAATTTTTAGAACGCCCTCTGAAACCTTTAGACTGGTTTAAAATCTTTTTGCGTCTTGCGCGGGAAAATACACCCCTTTTTACACGAGCCATATGAAATCTCCTTTAACTGTTGGGTAATAATCTAGTGATGATAAGAGCATCGTGATCACTCAGCACCATCATGCCACGAGAATCACGAATCATTCGATGACTACGGTTACGACGAAAGTGGTTTTTCCCCGGAGGAGTTCCCCTTACTTTACCAGAAGCAGTTAACTTGAAGCGCTTCTTGGCACTGCTATTTGTTTTCATTTTTGGCATTTCAATCTCCTTATAATAACAAACTTTGAGGCATGCCTTGGTCTTGCTAGCTGGAAACTTATAAAAGTATTACGTCGAAATTCGTCGCTGGCGTAGGTTGACTACCCGTTCACTCCGAATTTCTTGTCCTCATTTTAAACTTTCTCACCTATATAGCTAACTTCTTATTTAAAGTGTCTTCGCTATAGCTTTTCTATGCTTTCTTTTCACATAATATGATAAGGAAAGTAAGCAGCTATGACCGCCAAAAGTTCTTAAAGTATTGGAAAAATAGTTTATTTTTTCCATATTTGCAAGCAAAAATCGTAAAAAAGCTTAAAAAAATACCCATTAAGAAGTTATAGAGTTGAGAATTTTTAGGCCAAGCGTACACGAGGAGCGGTGCGCACTGAAGTAACCAAGCACCTAAGTCAAGATTTAACGACAAAATTATCCCTCTATGATAGGCTAGACAAGCGATAGCGAAGGATATTTAATAGGGGGCTAGGCACGTGGAGCGACGTGTACTGACGTACACCAGCGAACACGTAACGACACCTCCCGCTTAAATAGCCGAGCTAGACTAATACCACTTGGTGCCATTTTGACTCAGCGCATTCAGCTTATCTGCAGCTTCAGCTAGATTTTTCTCGGCAGTACCATTTTTAGACAAAGTGGTATAAACAGCATTCCAGAAAATGGAACTGACCTGATTGTACTTAGCGCCTGTCTGGGCTGCAGGGCGAGGTGTTGCTGTTTGCATCAAGGAAAGCATGATTTTCATGAGTGGACTAACAGCTACCACCTCAGGGTCTTTAAAGAGGGTATGCATAGGGGGGTAATATCCGGATTCTATGGCGCGACGTTTTAGTTCGCCTTCATCGGTTAGGAATAACACCAGGTCAATAGCATCTTTTTTCTTTTTAGAATATTTGGAAACAGCCAAATTCCATCCCCCGAAAGTACCCGCAGACTTTCCATCGTTACCTCCTTTAGGCAGCAAAGCAACGCCTACTTTTCCAGCGACGGGGCTTTCAGAAGAGTTAAGCGGATGCCAAGCATAGGGCCAGTTACGCATGAAAATAGCTTGGCCTAATTGGAAGATACCGCGACAATCTTCTTGTTCATAGTTTAAGACCCCTTGAGGAGAGAGGGTATTAACCCAGGTAGCAATGCGGTTAACTATTTTAATGGCGTCGGGGTTGTTTAACGACACGCGACCATCTTTTTCAACAATAGTGCCCCCATTTTTAAAGGAACTAATCCATTCAATGGCATTGCATGTTAAGCCTTCATAGGCTTTTCCTTGGAAAAGATATCCCCATAATTGGGTATTATTAGCCTTTTTTTCTGCTGCAATAATTTTTTTAGCAGTTTCCTCTAGTTCATCCCATGTTTGGGGAACTGGCATATTATATTTTTCTAAAAGGTCTTTACGGTAATACAACACGCCAATTTGGGCAAACCAAGGCAAGGCCACTAGTTTTCCTTCCACCGTGTTATTGGTTAAAAATTGGGGAACATATTTTGCTCTTCTTTCATCTGTCAGGTGAGGGGATAAATCTTCCAGATGATGAGCTAACGTACCAGGCCACACCATATCTATCTGATATACATCAATATCTGCAGAACCCGCTGCCAAATGCTGTTGGAATAAAGCCAAGCGTTCATTAGAAGTATTGGGTGCGGGTAAAACTTTTACCTTTTTTCCCGTTTTCTTTTCCCAGAGGGCTACTCCTTTTTTGCAAGCTTCATGCTCCTGCGCAACCATGCCACAAGTAATCACAATTGCGTCATTAGCATCCGCCTCTGCTGTATCATTTTTGTTACAACCGGATAGCAATAAAATTAGGCTCACACTTGCGAGGCATAATTTTTTTAAGGGGAGTGAGACTATATTTTTCATTAATTTTGCTTTTAAAGCAATTTTACTTTTTGTGCAATCCTTTAATTGATTCCTTGAGAGATGTATTTTATAAATAATAAAGGGAGGCAAAAATAAATGCTCAAAAATTTTTTACTTTTCTTTTATTTGGGGATCATTCTTTTTCAGTGGCACTCTTGTTTTTCACTCGTATGCAAAGAGTATACAAAAACTGTTGAGGGCAAGTGGAGGGTAGACAAAGACTCCTGGAACCATCCCGAGGCAGATTCTTTGCAGCAACTGTCGAACAGCATAGATATTGTGTATGCGACCCTCTTTCAAAGTCCCTCTCAGCTAGAAGTTTTCCCCTTAACTCCAGAAGAAAGGGCGCGCGCCTGGTATCTAACTCAACAGAAATTTTTATTCTTAAGAAGGCTGTACTTAGTGTTGGGGCTTAGCAATTTACAATATACTGACCAGGATAATGGCTTAGAAACCTGTCCTTGGCCTTTTCCGCTGGCGACAGCTTTGACCCAAGGACAACGGATCATGATTATTTTAAAGGGAATTTCAGGGAAAGATTTTCTCAAATTTTTATCGGGCAGTAGTGAGGATATTTATTATAAGCGCCCTTTTTCATCTCATGCTGTAAGGTATAGACGAGGAAGTAACACTTTTTATGAAGTTAAAATGCCCACTTCTTTCCAACTATTCAAAGGACGGCAGGGGAATTTAGGTATTGACTTACCATGGGGTGGAATCGGGAACGCGCTCCCTAATGGGAACTTAGTTTATACAGATGGCCAACAGTTTGATTTAACGACCCGCCTGCCTTTAAAAAATCATCAGTTGGGGCATCTGTTGATTTATTGGCACGACTTTCCCTCTTTAAACACAAGCGTGTTGCTAATTGGCCTTGAGGGGTGTGCGCCAGGCACAGTGAACATTTTTGGATGTAATCACAATATATTATCAGGTTTTGCGGATCAGAAAGTTCGTCGGTCGTCCACAGGCGGACTCAAATGGAGTGGTTTAAAAATCGACGATATAGACATGCCTGCAGAATATGGGGGGAAACGCATTGAAATAACGTCTGAAATATTTGCTTGGATAGAAAATAAAGTGAAAGATTTCTTATCGTACCCTGAAATGGAGCAAAGTAGAATTTTTAAGAATATTTTAACGCAAAATAGCACAAAAGCTCACTATTTTCTAAAAACTTATATAGCTGGTTCCCTATAGGGAGGAGATTTTTAAAGTTTATTATCAAGGGATAAAATATTTATGAAATATTCTTGTGAAGTGGGGAAGATTTCTTTATGATAAGGCGTTATAAAAAATTATAGAATTAAAACGTCATAAAGGAAATAAGATCATGGCCGGAAGCATAAATAAAGTAATTCTTGTGGGTAATTTAGGAAAAGACCCTGAAATCAGGCAAATGGCTGATGGAACTAAGCTAGCCTCATTTTCTGTTGCAACTTCAGAAGTGTGGAAGGATCGGGCTTCGGGCGAACGGAAAGAAAGAACAGAATGGCATCGTGTGGTCGTCTTTAATGATAAGCTTGCGGAAATTGTGGAAAAGTATGTAAAAAAAGGCTCTAAACTTTATTTGGAAGGGCAATTGCAAACCCGAAAGTGGACAGACACTAACTCAGGCCAAGAAAAATATACTACTGAAGTTGTTCTCTCAAAGTTTAAAGGAGAATTAACATTGCTCGATAGCAAAGGAACAAGTGGAGGGGGTGAGGCAGACTTTTCTACTGACTTATCGGTAGGGGCGCCCGCGTTTCAAGGGACTTCATCAGAAGGTCTCGACAAATTAGATGATGATATCCCTTTCTAAGATAAAGTAAAAACGATTTAAAGATAATAGAAATCATGCCCGAAAAAGAACATTCTCCTATTACCATTGTAAGTCTTGAAGAGGAAATGAAGACCTCTTACCTCAATTACGCTATGAGCGTCATTGTAAGCCGAGCTTTGCCAGACGTGCGTGACGGGTTAAAGCCTGTTCATCGCCGTATTTTATACTCTATGAAAGAAGGGGGCCTAGATTATAATAAGCCCTTTAGAAAGTCAGCGCGTATCGTGGGAGACGTGATGGGTAAATACCACCCTCATGGCGACCAAGCGATTTACCATGCGATGGTTAGAATGGGGCAATCTTTTTCCATGCGGGTTCCTTTAATCGATGGCCATGGGAATTATGGGTCTATGGATGGAGATTCTCCTGCTGCTATGCGTTATACAGAGGCGCGCCTTTCTCATCCTGCCCATTATTTGATTGAAGACCTGGATAGGGATGCTGTTGACTTTCAGCCTAACTATGATGAAACAACTATCGAGCCGGTTGTTTTGCCTGCTCGTTTCCCTAATCTTCTCGTCAATGGAACGGGGGGTATCGCTGTGGGGATGGCGACCAATATACCGCCTCATAACTTGGGAGAAGTGATTGATGGGTGTTGTGCTTATTTAGATAACTCCGAGATTACAATTGAAGAGCTTATCCAACATATTCCAGGACCTGATTTCCCGACAGGCGGGGAAATTCTTAGCCGCCATGGGTTATTTCAAGCCTACCAAACGGGGCACGCGCCTATTACAATGCGCGCCAAAGCGCATATAGAAGAATATCAAAAAGATCGTGAAGCCATTATTTTTACAGAAATTCCTTATCAAGCCAATAAAGCCAAATTAATGGAACGGATTGCCGAATTGGTGAATGACAAAGCCATTGAAGGCATTTCTGACCTGCGCGATGAATCAGACCGTGAAGGTGTTCGTATGGTGGTTGAGCTGAAAAAAGATGTAGATTCAAATGTAATCTTAAACCAGCTTTATAAACTAACGCCTCTTCAAGACACGTTTGGTATTAATATGCTGGCCCTTGATGGTGGCATGCCGTTGATGATGAATCTAAAGCAAATAATCGAGGCTTTCGTCAGATTCCGTGAAGAGGTTATTACCCGCCGCACAAGGTTTGAGCTTAGAAAGGCCCGTGAACGGGCCCATGTACTCATTGGGTTGGCTTTATCAGTTGCTAATATTGAAGAAATTATCGCCCTTATTCGGAAGGCGGCTGATCCAGTGCTGGCCAAGGATGAATTAATGAGTCGTAGTTGGCCCGTCAAAGATATGGGGCCTTTTATTCAGTTAGTAGAATCAGCTGATGAAGTAGACTTTTCAGCGGATCAAATCAAATTGTCTGAAAGACAAGCGAAAGCTATTTTAGATCTTAGATTACATCGTTTAACTGGGCTTGAACGTGATAAAATTGCAGCTGATCTTAAAGAAGTAACAGAAGAAATTAAAGGATATATTTATATCTTATCCCATCGTGCCGAAGTATTAAGAATTTTGCGCACAGAACTTCTTGAGATAAAAGAGAAATTTGCAACCCCTCGTAAAACGCAACTCGTTCAAGGGGAAATCACGGCTGATATGGAAGACCTTATCCAGAAAGAAGATATGGTTATCACAGTGAGCCATGCAGGATATATCAAACGAGTACCTCTTTCCACTTATCGTGCACAACGTCGAGGGGGGCGCGGCCGTAGCGGAATGCAAACACGCGAAGAAGACTTTGTGGAGCAACTATTCGTGGCCACCACCCATACGCCTATCCTATTCTTTTCATCCTTTGGGAAAGCTTACGTGATGAAAGTGTATAAATTGCCCTTAGCAACAGCAACTTCTAAAGGTAAAGCGCTTATTAACCTCTTACCTTTAGAAAAAGATGAAAAGATTTCTACCATTATGGCGCTGCCTGATGACAAACTCTCATGGGAAAGTTTGAATGTCATGTTTGTGACGTCTTTAGGAAATGTGCGTAAAAATCTTCTCTCTGAGTTCTCGAACATTCGGGCTAATGGAAAAATTGCCATGAAATTGGAAGAGGGTGAGTCGTTGGTGGCTGTGGCTCCTTGTCATGATGAGAATGACATTTTGTTGGCTACGCGTGAGGGACGGTGTATTCGTTTTGAATCCACCGACGTGCGGGTTTTTGCAAGCCGTAATTCAACAGGGGTGAGGGGAATCCGTTTGGCAGAAAAAGATACGATTGTGTCGATGTCTATATTGAAACATAGTACTTTTACCATTGAAGAGAGAGATGCCTATTTGCGTCAATCACGCGCTTTACGAGGGGTAGAATTAGAAGAGGGAGATAAATCCTCAGAAACTTTGACCACAGGTGATGGTTTAGTGTTATCTGAGCAACGCTTCCAAGAAATGGCTGAACAAGAAGAATTCATTTTAACAGTTACTGAAAAAGGATATGGAAAGCGTACTTCCGCTTATGAATATCGTATTACCAACCGCGGAGGACAAGGCGTTGCTAATATGGAGCTTACTGATAAAACAGGCCTTGTTGTGGCCTCATTCCCTGTAGAAAATGATAACCACTTAATGTTGGTAACCGATGAAGGGCAATTGATTCGCTCACGTATATCCGAAATTCGTATTGCGAGTCGTCGTACGCAAGGTGTGCGTCTATTCCGTATCAACGAAGGTTGCAAAGTTGTTTCTGCTGAACGCATCTTAGATATTGAAGAAGGTGATGAATTCGACCAAGAGGGGGAAGAGCAGGAAGAAATGATGTCCGACATAACAGCATCTCCAGAAATTTCTGCCCCAGATACTCCCTAATGAAGCAGTGGTTTGTGGTATATACTCAACCTCAGAAAGAATTTGTCGCGGTTCAACACTTGCATGAGCAGGGATTTAAAGCTTATCTCCCTCAATTTAAGAAAACCCGTCGTCATGCGCGTAAAGTTGAAGAAGTTTTAAGTCCCCTTTTCCCTCGTTATGTGTTTGTGCAAGTTGATTTATCAAAAGACCAATGGCGCTCTATTAATGGAACACGAGGAGTAGCTTATATTATTGCCCAAGATAATAAACCAATTAGCCTTGATGAGGCCATTATTCATAATTTAAAACAGCAGGAAACGACAGAGGGATTAGTACCCATGAAAAGTTTGTCTCTTTTCCAACCAGGGGAGCATTTAACTATTACTGACGGGCCTTTTTCAGGGCAAAGTGCTGTATTTGAAAAAATGACAGATCGAGACCGCATTCAAGTATTGCTTAATTTCTTGGGTCGTTCTACATCTATTGTATTACCGCGCCATTCAGTGGATGAACTATAAAGGAACTATAATGTCGACAGAAAAACGATTTGCATTTGGAAAGAATTGGCAAAATTTTTTAGAAACTCTCTCAGAAGAACGTATCCAAGAAGCAGAAAATAGTCTTAAAAAATGCCTCAAAAAAGATAATCTTAAAGGCCTCAGCTTTTTAGATGTAGGATGTGGGAGTGGTCTTTTTAGTTTAGCTGCCCATCGATTAGGGGCTAAAGTTGTTTCCTTTGATTATGATAAGCAGTCGGTGGCTTGTGCAGAATTTTTGAAAGAAAAATTTGGTATTCACCATAATTGGGATATTTCACAAGGCTCTATTTTAGATAAGAAATTTTTACACAGTTTAGGAACCTACGATATTGTTTATTCGTGGGGGGTTCTTCACCATACAGGCCATATGTATCAAGCTTTTGAAAATGTGGTGGATCTTGTAAAAAGAAAAGAAGGTATTCTTTTTATCTCTATTTATAATGATCAAGGCTTTGAATCGAGGCTATGGAAAAAGTTGAAGAAGATGTATGTAAATTCGGGCGAATTCATGCGAGGAATTTTAGTGGCTTACACCTTTTTAAGGTGTTGGACACTGACGATGGTATTGGAT
>JBMDXI010000129.1:0-4673 GCA_048595075.1 Alphaproteobacteria bacterium | reverse complement strand
GAAGGCAACCTTAGCGAAATTGAGAAAACCCTCTTGAGAAAAAGTTTTATCGATTTGTTGGATCTGGGTAATAGGCTTTATAAAAGGAACATCAGCTACCTTTACAACCGCTTCTTGCGTTTGGGGAGAAAAACTAAAACGACGGCTATAGAAGAAAGGGCTTTTCTCGGTTCCCGTTCTGCGACCCAAGCGTAAATAAAGTAAGTAACCCATCACAAGTGTTACTACCAAAAGAAATAGATCAATAAGCATATGAAATCACCTTTACCGTATAATGTTTAATCAAAATATAAAGCCTTAGCGTATTAGTTTCAATATATTTTTGTTTTTATTAAATAAGCAATTGATTTGAGAAATATATTTCCAGAGGTTCTGATTTTTTTGGATTTTCCTATGAGATTTTTGAACTCAAGGAATTCTCTATTACCCGACTATACTTTTTTATTTACACAGCAAAGTCAGGGTTTTTTCATAGTGTCCTTTAGGTATTTTTTGAACTAATCTACTGAGTTGTTTTTTATCAATAAATCCCATTCTCCAAGCAACCTCCTCCGGAGAAGCAATAGCAATTCCTTGGCGGGATTGGATAACCTCCACATAGTTAGAGGCATCCAGTAAAGATTGAGGATTTCCCACATCAAACCATACATATCCCCGTCCCAGCAGCGACATACTTAGCTTTCCTTCAGCTTGATAAGCTCTGATAAGGTCAGTAATTTCCAATTCTCTTCTTGCAGAGGGCTTTAATTTTTTGGCTTTAGCTGCAACAGTACCATCAAAATAATAAAGACCTGTGATAGCTAATTTTGAGTGAGAATTTTTTGGTTTTTCTTCAATAGAAAGGATTTCTTTTTTTTCATTAAGAGTGACTACACCATAACGACTAGGGTCTTCGACATTATAAGTAAAAATATGGGCCCCTTTCAATTCTCGCCTTGCTTCAAAAATAAGATCAGTTAGCCCATGTCCGTGAAAAAAGTTATCTCCTAAAATCAAGGCTACGGGCTCTTGATTAATGAAGTCCTTCCCTATAATAAACGCTTCAGGAAGCCCTGCGGGTTTTTCTTGTATTTTGTAAGAAAGCTTTATCCCAAATTGCTCTCCGGTTCCCAAGAGATTTTGAATAGCTGGTAAATCTTGTGGAGAACTAATAATGAGAATTTCTTTGAGACCTGCCAGCATAAGGGTTGTAAGAGAGTAATAGATGACGGGTTTATCATAAATAGGTAATAATTGCTTGTTAGCAGCAAGGGTAAGAGGGTAAAGGCGAGAACCCGTTCCCCCTGCAAGAATAATTCCTTTTTCAAATTTCACTGGCCTAATCCTATTCTATTTCGCGTATTCCCCACAGAAGATACTTTATGAAAATTCTTAACATACCATTCTACGGTTTCTTTCAAACCGTTATGAAGAGAAATGACCGGCGCCCATCCCAAGCTCTTTAACTTTGTTGAATCTGTTGCATATCTAAAATCATGACCTGGACGATCTGTTACAAATGTAA
The DNA here is from genome assembly GCA_048595075.1 of Alphaproteobacteria bacterium. Taxonomy (GTDB): domain Bacteria; phylum Pseudomonadota; class Alphaproteobacteria; order UBA7879; family UBA5542; genus JBAWWO01. Next base: position 3,169 of record JBMDXI010000129.1, on the reverse strand, counting down.
TCAGTTTTTTATAAGAAGATACCTGAGAAGAGGGATGGATTTCATCTAACATTTCTGCAATAGTTTCTACCAATTGAAGATTAGTAAGTTCATTGTTTGCCCCAATGCAATAGGATTCCCCCACTTCTCCTTTTTTCAACAGCAATTCTAAAGCTTTTACATGATCCTCTACATATAACCAGTCACGTACTTGTTGGCCATTTCCGTAAATAGGTAAAGGTTTATGTTCCAATGCATTTAAAATAATTAAAGGTATCAACTTCTCAGCATATTGTTTGGGTCCATAATTATTGGAGGCGTTGATAATAATCGTAGGAAGCCCATGAGTTTTATTGTAAGAGCGTACAAGCATATCCGAAGAAGCCTTAGAGGCTGCGTAAGGAGAGTTGGGGTGATAAGGAGAAGTTTCATCAAATCTTCCCATGGGTCCCAGGGCCCCAAAAACTTCATCGGTAGAAAGGTGCAGAAACCTAAAAGAATTGCTGGTTTTTTTATAATATTTTAATGCACACTCTAAAAGCGCATACGTCCCATTAATATTGGTTTTGATAAAATCATCCGCACAATCGATTGAACGATCCACATGGGATTCAGCAGCCATATGCATAATCGCATCAGGTTCATAATCCCCCAAAAGAGCAGAGATAGATTTTTTATCGCAAATATCCACTTGATGAAAAAAATGATTGGGATGATTGAGGAAATCTTCTAAATTTTTTAAGTTTCCTGCATAAGTTAACTTATCAACATTAATGATGTGATGGCCTTTTTCTAACAAATGGATCGCAAAATTAGATCCAATAAAACCTGCACCACCTGTAAGTAAAATCTTCATTTTTGATCCTTGGGAAATGATTTAATAAAAGGGGTAATTTCTTTAAAAGCATCCTTAAAATATTTATTCAAGATAAACAAACTTAATTTTTCTCCTAACCATGGCCACACAGCAAAAACTTTGCCTAAGAAAATTTTTCTGAGGGTCTCTGAATTTAATAAAAGGTCCATATTTTTAAAAATATACCATGTATTGGGAATAAAGCGTTTTTTTAATCTTTTGGTGCAATCTTCATATAAAATTTTTTCTATTTCAGCTTTATCTTTTTCTTCCTGCCTAGAAATTTCTTCCGCTACTACACTTATACACGTTTTAAAATCTTTCAACCACTCTGTATAAAACACACGATCAAACCAGTCTTTTTGAAATCTTGCTGATTGGGAAGATCCTTGCTGTCTTATATAGGTTGTAACAGGTATTGAATGAACTTTACCTTGAGCAAGTTGATAATAACTGAGAAAAAGCTCATGAATACCGAGTTCAGAAAAATCTAATTCATGGATTTTTTTCAAAGTTTTCTTAAGTGCTGATGTTCTAAAAGTGCTATAGAAGAGAGAATAAAAATTCTCTAAATAAGAATGTATACGATCAACTGCCCTATCGTGGTTCAGAAGCACTTGACGATCCATCTCTATAGAGTAGCGAGAGAGATGAAAAATATTTTTACCCCCAGATTTTTGGGGAAATGCTCCACCTATAATAAATCCTCCTATCTCACCATTACATCCTATATACTCTGGATGGTTTTCCAAAAAATCTATGGTAGCTTTTTGTCCTACCACACAGGGAAAATCATCGTTATCTGCCATCATAACGTAAGGTGTTTTAATCCTACTTACCGCATCTGCACACTTCTTATAATAATCTTGTAAGGTACTATCTTTAGAGTATCTGATATATGTAAAGTCAATTTTTTTTTCGTTCCCTAAACTTTCAAAAAATTGTTCATTTTCATTACTCAAAGACCCATCTGCAAATAATACAGGAAAAGGGTAATTTATAGCTGCTAAGTATTCATACAATCGTTTGCTGAATTCAGAGCGATCTTTCAATGTTACTAGCAATGTGAATTTTTGGTTTGTCGTCATTTAGTACTAAGTCCTAGAAAACCATAAAATTTGAACAGTTTCTTTTATTCCATCCGCAAGTTTACCGTGAAAAGAGAATCCTGTATCCATAAATTTCTGTGCTGAAACTTCATAAGAAAGCTGGTTCATAATTCGGTGGGGAGTTAAAGCTATTTTTAAATCTGGTACATGCTTTTTTATTTCATCAACTACATCGCGTACGGTGTAATTGTTAGAAACTATATTATAGATAGTGCCCTTCCACAGTTGGTTTTTTATTATCCAAGAAATTGCTCCACAAGCATCTCCTAAAGCCAAGTATGGTCTTTTTTGATCTAATGCTGTTTCCCATACGGTAATCGGTTGATGCATCACTGCCTGCCAACAAAATTTATTAACAGCTGTGTGAAAACGCATACCAAGGGAAGTACCGTAGATAGTACCGAAACGGCAAATAACCCCCTTTAGCCCTTGGTGAAATATGCTTTGTAAGAACTCTTCTTCCTTAATTTTGCATTCTGCGTAGGGACTTTGCGGAGCCAATTCTTTGCAACTTTCATCAACTAAACTGGCTTGAGAACCATAAACACTTGTAGAGGAAGGAAAAATTAAAGGTACGTTATAGGCTAAGCAAGCTTCTGCAATCTTCTGGGTGGCTTCATAGTTATTTTGGTGAACTAACTCTGGTTTATCAGCCGTTCCTGCGGCATCTGTCAAAGCAGCGAGATGAACAACAGCATCTACCTCTTTTAAAAGATTAGAAAAGTCCAAAGATTGTACCTTCCCCTCTATAAAATGATACCGCGCAGTGGAGGGTAAATTAAATAAGCTGCAATAACGTTGGGTCGACAAATCATCGATCATGATGATTTCAGGGGAAGAGAAATATTCCGGTAACTTCCTTATAAGCGAAGAACCAATATGTCCTAAAGCACCTGTGATAAGAATTTTCATAAACTTTTCCTATACTCTAAAAATTCTTCGTAGTTGCGAATATAATCTTCTTCTTCATAAACTCTATCCGTTAACACCATCAAAATTGTATTGGCCTCATACTCTTGTTCGGCCCATAAAGTTGGCGGAATTAAAAGCCCCTTGGTTGCATCATTTAAAATGTAAGATTCTCTTGTTTTCCCATCATCACAGGTTACTTTACACTGACCTTCTAGCACAACAAGCAATTGAGAGCACTTTTTATGAGCATGAAATCCCCGCTCACAGGGTTTGGTGGCTTTAATTGTAAAAACCCTTTTAATAGCGAATGGAA
>JBMDXI010000128.1:0-3769 GCA_048595075.1 Alphaproteobacteria bacterium | reverse complement strand
TTCTAGACATCGCTCTTCCCCCAATTTCTTTATCAATATTTTTGCTGCTATCGTCGCTTACTCTTTTAAACAAAAAAAACCTTCTCTTAACCTTCATAGCTTATCTCTTCTATCCACTTCTTTATTCCATAGTTGAGGTTACTTAATAATTTTTCAGATATTTTATAGGCTTATTTTCATTTTTTATAAAAAATAGTAAAAAATTTGTGTAAAAAGTAGATAAAAATTGTTTTTTTCTCTTGCCAAGTGGAAAATTATGAGGTAACTATCTTTTTAATGATAGGGAGTACTTAACCTTAGGAAGAGATAGCAAAAATCTTCTTCATCTAACTCCTATAAAAAACCTCAAGTGCTACTTTTTCTGTGATTGAGTTTCCCTATCAGTTTTTAACCTAGGGGGTCTAAAATAATTATAACAGGTGCTTCATCCTATCTGCGTTCTGTCGGCAGTCTACTTAAAAAAACACGATTAGAAAAAGGCTATAAAGTAACAGACATTGTCAAAGCTCTTAATATTAGCGAAATATATATAAAATCTTTAGAATCTGGCGATGTGAGTCAAATTCCTTCTCAAGTATATGTCATTGGATTTGCAAAAGCATATGCTCATTATTTGGGACTGGATGAAGAAGAAATTGTATCCTCTTTTAAAGAAGCGCTTCATTCTTCTCCCTCTTCCAAAGTAGAGGATGAAGATCAGGAACACGATCCTTCTTATTCATCTTTGGAGGCAGAACCAACGGCCTTTCAGGATATAACGCGCATGATCAATGCAAAGCAAGCCCTTATTTTATTAGGTGTCTTGTGTGCTGCGATTGTTGGGTATAAAGTCATTAAGTCTGCAAGCCGTCGCGTTAAGCCAGTTACAGAAGAGATAGAGGTACCTCTCACGATGCCTGCCAAGCGCAGCGAATTCACAAAAACTTCTAAAAATAATTTTCTTTCTTTACCTTCATCCCAGGGACTCAAGCAAGAAAGTACGGAAATTCAGACAACTTCCGCAACAGTCACACCAGCGGTGCCGTTGCCTCTCCCTCCCAAAGCTGCTGAGGAGTCTCCTAAAGTAGCCCCATCTGCTGCTGACTCATCAGCCTCACAAATGTCTTTGTTAAATTTGGCTAAGACTTCTATCAACCGTAATAAAGTTGGTAGTCCTGCTTCTTCTAAATAAATCCTTACTTTAAGCGAATTGCTCTCTCTTAAAAAATTTTCTTTCAAAATGAAATATACCTCATTAAGATGAGAATAAGAAAAAGCCGTCATGGCGAAAAAATCCGAAAATTTTTTTGGCGGTCTAATTTTTGCTGCAAAGTACGTGTTGCCAGAAATGGATTGCTTCACAGCGTTCTTAATGACGCTCGGGTGAGGGTTTTCCAACTATACTTTCTCATTCAAAATGAAGTAGGATAAAAGAAGGTTTTCATATGACTTATAAATTTGCATCGACCAAACGTGTTTCTCTTTTTTCAGAAGAAATTAAAATTTTTTTCTTAAAGCGATTCATAGAAATGGGGGGGCTTGTTCTCATCATGGGTGGGCTCACTACTTTTATAAGCCTTCTTGCCTATCATTCCACAGATACTTCATTGAATACCCTCTCCCCGGGCCCTATTCAGAATATCATGGGACCGCTAGGAAGCTATTTATCTGATTTTCTGTTTCAGGTTTTCGGAGGTGTCGCCTTTACGTTGCCACTTCTTTTAGTGTGTTGGGGAATTCATATGGTTTTGCTTCGCCATATTCCCCATATGAAATGGCGTTTGCTAACATATATAGCTGCGGTAGTGGCGCTCTGTGTAGCAAGTAGCGTTTTTGGAAATGCCAATGCTTTAATAAGTGGTATCTTATCCCACGGGTTGGACAGCCTGGCTTCGGTTATAGGCTCTCTTCCTGTGGCTTTGGGCAAACTAGTCTTAGGTGCGATGGGGCTGGCCGCCTATGTTTGGGTGCTTAATGTACCCAAAGCAGTATGGCAGTGGATAGGGCAAAAAATAGGGCAGGGGGGTATTTTCTTATGGCACAGTATTCGTAAGATATTTTTTAAAGAGGCCTTTGCGGAAACTGTTCCCTCATCAGTTGTCCAAGAAACATTTTCTACTGAAGAATTGATCTTAGATGACCATGAGGTGGAAGAAGGTGCTATTCAACCTCGCCCTCTTGCTATTTCAGTCAGAGAAGGGTCAAAGCCAGTAATGGGGGGTGTTGTTCATTTCAAATTAGAAAATTCTACCTATAAGACTCCTCCTTTGGATTTATTACAGGAAGATACATCCTTAAAGATACCGCCGGTTCAAAAACAAGTTCTTCAAGAGCAAGCTGATAAATTACTTGCTGTTTTGCAAGATTTTGGCGTGCAGGGTGAAATTGCCAATGTTTATCCGGGGCCTGTTGTAACTCTTTATGAATTTAAGCCAGCGCCTGGGATGAAATCATCGCGTATTATTTCTTTGTCAGATGATATTGCCCGCTCTATGAGCGCCGTATCAGCCCGTATTGCAAATATTCCTGGCTATAATGCGTTGGGGATCGAATTGCCCAATACTGTGCGTCAAACAGTTTATATGCGTTGCTTATTAGCAGATCAAAACTATGCCCAAACAGGGGCTAAGCTACCGTTGATCTTAGGAAAAAATATTAGTGGTGAGCCCACGGTCGCAGATTTAGGGAAAATGCCCCATTTGCTTGTAGCAGGAACAACAGGGTCGGGAAAATCGGTGGCAGTGAATGCCATGATTTTATCCTTGCTTTATAAGTTATCTCCTGAACAATGCAAGTTCATTATGATAGATCCAAAAATGCTCGAGCTATCTGTTTATGATGGAATTCCCCATTTGCTAGCGCCCGTGGTAACAGACCCTCATAAAGCGGTGATGGCCTTAAAATGGGCGGTGCGCGAAATGGAAGCCCGCTACCAAATTATGTCTAAATTAGGGGTGCGTAATATTGAAGGATATAATGAGCGCATGGTAAAAGCTAAGCAATCGGGCGAAAATATTACTCATCGGGTACAAACAGGCTTTGATGCCGAAACTGGCAAGCCTGTTTTTGAAGAGCAGTCCATTGAATTAAAACTTTTTCCCTTCATTGTGATCATTGTGGACGAGATGGCTGATCTGATGTTGGTAGCAGGTAAAGAAATTGAAGCCGCTGTACAGCGATTAGCCCAAATGGCGCGAGCTGCAGGCATTCATTTAATTATGGCAACGCAACGTCCGTCCGTTGATGTGATCACAGGGACTATTAAAGCGAATTTTCCGACACGCATCAGTTTCCAAGTGACCTCTAAAATTGATAGTCGGACTATTTTGGGTGAGCAAGGGGCTGAGCAGCTATTAGGACAGGGGGATATGCTTTATATGGCCCCAGGGGGAAGAATTGCGCGTGTCCATGGCCCTTTTGTCAGAGATCAAGAAGTAGAACGGATTGTACAGTTCCTCAAAAATCAAGGGGAACCTCAGTACGAAGTTTCTGTCACGAGTGAGGAAGAAGAGGGCAGCCTTTACGAGGGCGGCGCTTCAGGAGATAGCCTTTATGATCAGGCTCTTTCCATTGTCTTACAAGAACGAAAAATTTCTACAAGCTTTATCCAACGTCATCTGCAAATCGGTTATAACAGAGCCGCGCGTATTGTAGAGAAAATGGAGCAAGAAGGGGTGGTCAGTAAACCCAACCATGTAGGAAAAAGAGAGATTTTGATTCAGTAATTTAAGGTTCTCCTGCTATACCATTTTTGATAAATCTATGATTTTTCTAAAAAACATTTCCTCTT
>JBMDXI010000127.1:0-2866 GCA_048595075.1 Alphaproteobacteria bacterium | reverse complement strand
TTCTAGACATCGCTCTTCCCCCAATTTCTTTATCAATATTTTTGCTGCTATCGTCGCTTACTCTTTTAAACAAAAAAAACCTTCTCTTAACCTTCATAGCTTATCTCTTCTATCCACTTCTTTATTCCATAGTTGAGGTTATTTATTTCTTTTATTCCCTTTTTAAGCGCTTATGGAACAATGGATAAGCGAGAGGATTTTCACCTTAATGGTAGTAAAACACCCATTCTTTCCTTACCCCAAATTTCTGTAGACCAGGGATCAGAAGCAACTGTCACACACCCTAAAAAAACTAAATTTACTAGAAAAAGTTTGCAGGATTCATGGCCCCATATGGATGCTTTGGAAAAATCTCTTGTAAAAATTGTGATGACTTATCAAGTGCCGCCGGGTCTTCCCCTTAGTTCAAATTATACCCAAGAGGCTAAACAAGTTGTACTATCAAAAATTAGAAGAAAAATAGTGACTAATAAAGAAGAGGTAGAACACCTTTTGAATATACGTATTCAAAAAAAATCTGACGCATATTCAAAATATCTTAAAAGACGAAATAGCTTTCACGATTCATGGAAAAAAATAACTCCTCTGCAAACATCACTGGTAGAAGTTGTTAAACAATATACAGAGTTAAGATCGATAATGAGTGAAAAAGGTGAAGCACGTTCTAAAAATGATATCATAAGACAAATCAGGCTTGAAACCATTAAGGACGAAAAAAGCACCAAAGAGGCTTTGGACAAGATGTATGAAGATTTAAAAGGCAAGGTACGCTTAAGAGAACAAAAGAAAGAAAGAGTCCTACCCAAAGTACCCTCAAAAAGAAAAGCAACTAACCAAGCGTGTGATAAAAATAAAGTCAAAAATAAAAAGGGGGGTAATTCACCTTCAATACAGCGTCCTTGTTCTCCTCCTCGTTGTCCTCCTCCTCTATGGATAGAAGAATGGACGAAGCGACAGAGGCCACCTGAGTCTTCTGATTCTAGGCCTTCAATTCTTTCTTTTCAGAATTCCGGGCCCCCTCCTCTGATTCAAATGATCTTTCCTCTTGAGAACTCAGGATTTCTCCTTCATCAAAATGGAGAGGGTTAAGCTTTGACCAGTCGATGTCGTTTAGTTCGTCTCTTTAATTTAATCTGTTTTATCAGCTCCCACTGATAGCTCATTAAAACGAGGCAGGGTTTTTTGCAAGGAGAATGACCCAAAATCTATAAGCAACTGTATTTTAAGAGGTCTACAAAAATAGACTCTGATATAAGATCACCATCACAAATCTCTTGCAAGTGATGTTTATTTGTTTCACTCTAAATGAATGCCACGCCTGTTTTTTGTTATCTTAATATTTTTCTTTTCTCTTCTACCCTCTTATTCCGTAGTGGCTTTAGGTTTTTTTCATAAAAAATCTCTCGCTCACAAAATCACCCAGAAAATTAATTTAACAAACCCCCAGGCTCAGATGGGAATTAAGATTATCGATATAGATTCGAGTGAAGTTGTGTTCGAGCAAAATGCAGGTCATTATTTTTACCCCGCCAGTTTGACTAAAATCTTCACCTGCCTAGGGGCTTTAAAAAAGCTAGGCCCCGATCATATGTTTGAAACTACTTTATGGAAGCATGGTCGGAACATATATATACATTTTTCTGGCGATACCACATTTACTCTCTCGCATTTGCAGGAACTTTTTCGCACTCTTAAAAATAAGAAGATACAGGGAAATATCTATATAGTTCACCCTAAAAATTTGAAGCTTCCTTTCTTGCCTGAAGGGTGGACAATTGGCAGTACACATTTTTGTTATGGCGCTGGAATATCACCTGTCAGTATCAATGCAAATGTGGTTCGTTTTCAAGCAATCGAGGGGCCCCGTCACTCTGTTCGTATAGAGTTTCTTCCTGATCAAGTGATGTACCCTATTGAAAACAAATCTTATAGGGGGACGTGTAATCCCGATACCCAGATAGAGCGCTACCACCTGGATTTAAATCACCGTTTAAAAGTGAGTGGATGTATTGGCCCTTCTCTTTTACCCCTTAAAATGTGTTTACCAATTCCGGTTGAGAATTTGAAAAATTACATAGAAAAAAATATCCGTACGGTTTTTACAAAAGAAGGGATAAAATTATCAGGAAAAGTTCTCTTCGCAGAAGATTTACCCGCTGCTGCTATTCTTGTTCAAACTCACACTTCTGCCCCTTTAATAGAAATGCTAGAAAAAGGAATGAAGGATTCCGATAATATCATGCTCAATAGCATTTTATTGGCAACCCTAGAAAACCGCGCGACCCCTTTAAAAAAATGGGAGGAGGCGGGTAAAGAGTTGCTGGCGCTTTTAGAAGAAGAATTTCATTGTGATTTATCAGGAGCTCGCATCACAGAAGGCAGTGGTCTTTCTTATTACAATCTGATTTCTCCGACGCAGCTTATACAACTTATGGGGAATGCTGTGGATGATGCAGCGATAAAAGACTTATTTTTACAAACATTGGCGATAGGCGGGAAAGAGGGTACCTTAGAGCAACGCTTTAAAAATCTTCCCGATTCTGTCCAGGTTATAGGCAAAACAGGAAGCCTTAGCTCAGTGTGTAGTCTGGCTGGTTTTGTGTTGAAAAATGAAAAACCAAAATTCGCTTTTGTTTTCATTTTCAACGGGATTTCTGAGGGCCATGCTGCTTATAGAAATCTACAAGATGAAATTATCCAGATTCTTGCGGATGAGTAAGCTATATATGGCACTGTTAACAAAGTAGGTTAAGAACTTTCATGGAAGCAAGGGCGAAGAAAGAGAAGAAGGTAATGTCGAGTTTATCAAAGCGCAGAGCTAAGCGTTTGTTTTCTTTGATGTGGGCAAAGAATCTCTCAACGGCTG
>JBMDXI010000126.1:0-18112 GCA_048595075.1 Alphaproteobacteria bacterium | reverse complement strand
GCTGTTCCTTTTCCTTTTCAGGTCTTAAAACGGCTGTGCGCTATGAAATAGAAAGACATACGACTCTAAGCGCCCAAGATGTGGCTGATATCGCCGCCTCTTTTCAAAAAGCAGTGACGGATGTCTTGGTCAATCGGGTGGGTCATGCTCTTAAAAAATATACGCACTATAAAAATGTCGTGGTGGCTGGGGGGGTGGCCTCTAATCATTACATCCGTCAGCAGTTGGAAACCCTTTGCGAACATTATGATTTGCCTTTTGTGGTTCCGCCCCCAAGTTTGTGTACAGACAACGGGGCTATGATTGCGTGGGCAGGGGTTGAGAAGCTGCGCTTAGGGTACGCCTCTGATTTAAATTTTAATCCTCGTCCCCGCTGGCCCCTAGAAGAAGTATAGCTAATCTCCCATAAAAGTAGTATGGAAAATATAGAGATATAGCCAATAGCACATAAAATGAGCATAAGAACGCCCCCCGTGATTCCCGCGGACGTTCTCCTCGGGCGTGACCCGTGGATTGATCCGCGGGTCTATAAATAACCCGCAATACGGCTGTGGCTATGGGCCCCCGTGTCAAGCACGGGGGAATCACAGAGGGGGAGTTACGAGGGTAACTGAGTCCTGTTTTAGGCTCATTTTATATGCCCTTCACTATAGAATTATAAGGAATGGAATCATCTATATAGTGTGAAGCACTTTAATCAAGTCCAATACGTTGGGATAAGGCGGCCTCTAGAAATTCATCGATCTTGCCATCTAAGACGGCGTAGGCATTGCCTTTTTCAACCCCTGTACGCAAATCTTTCACCATTTGATAGGGCTGTAATACATAAGATCGAATTTGATGGCCCCATCCAATATCAGTTTTATTACTTGATTGCAGCTGGGCTTCTTGCTCTCGTTTTTGTAGTTCAAGTTCATACAAGCGCGAACGTAGCATGTCAAAGGCTTGGGCGCGATTGCGGTGTTGGGATCGATCGTTTTGACATTGTACGACAATCCCGGTGGGAAGGTGGGTAATTCGAATGGCACTATCGGTTTTGTTGACATGCTGTCCGCCTGCACCTGAGGCTCGATAGGTATCAATACGCAAATCCTTATCCAAAATTTCAATTTGGATAGAATCGTCTAAAACGGGGTATACCCACACGGAAGCGAAACTTGTGTGGCGTTTGGCATTGGCATCGAAGGGGGAAATACGCACTAAACGATGGACACCGCTTTCTGTTTTAAGCCATCCATAAGCCCGTAACCCTTTTACTTGGATCGTGACAGATTTAAGACCTGCTTCTTCACCGGGTGTTTCATCTAAACAGTCAACCTTATAGTTATGGTCTTCTGCCCATCGCAAGTACATGCGGAGTAACATGCTGGCCCAGTCTTGGGCTTCAGTGCCCCCAGCGCCCGCATGAATTTCCACGAAGCAGTCGCAACTATCAGCCTCGCCTGACAAAAGGCTATCGATTTGTTCTTTGGACACTTTCTTTTGCAAGGATATGAGGGCTTTTTCTGCCTCATTCCCAGAGGCCTCATCGTTTTCGGCCTCAGCCATTTCAAGAAGAAGCAAGTTATCATCTAAATCGCGTTGGAATGCTTGAAAGGTGTCTACTTTTTCTACAGCCTGGGTTCGTTCTTGCATTAAAGATTGGGCTTTCGCATTGTCGTTCCAAAAAGCGGGATCTTCTGAAAGTTGATCTATCTCAGCAATGCGGTGTTGTAATTTTTCCAGGTCAAAGAAACCTCCTCAGCGATGAGAGCGCTTCTTGAATAGATTGTACGACTTGTTGAATTTCCGTCCGCATAGTTGTTTTCCTTTTATTAAGCTACTCAGTATAGCTAATCTCTTATAAAAGTAGCATGAAAATAGAGAGATAATACCCCCCTCCGGGTGTGACCCGAGAGTCCATTAAATAATCAGCAACATGGCTGTAGCTATAGGGTTATAGACCCCCGTGTCGAGCACGGGGGAATCACTACGGGGTAATTGAACTCTATATTTTATACTCACTTTATATTGATTTAGCTATATAGTGTAAAGTGTCTTTGCTATAAAAGTATCATCAAAAGCCCGTCATGGCATCAACCCTGTGGGTTTCCTCGTAAGGACGGACTTTCGAGTACAGTTGGGTCATGTACTGTGAGGTTACCTACGTGCTGCTTTTTCTTGTTTTTTTAAGTCTCTGACAGAAGGGTTGTAAAGGTCTTGTAAGAACTGGGCCTCTTGGTTCATAAATTCAAGGCTGCGGTAATTTCCCACGTCATAATATGGTTTGCTTTTTTCTACATCTAGGTGATCTAAGATGGTGCACATCATAGAGTAGGATGTCACGGGAATTTCATAATCTTTTCCGATGGGGGGGTGCATAAATAATAAAGCTCTTTTGCAGTCTTGACCTTCGCTATTAAAAGAGAAGGGAGATCCGTCCAAAGAACATTGCTTAAAATCTCTCAAGGCCTTTAAAAGGTATATTTTAAAAGCTAGGACAGCATAACTTCCGTTGCAGAAATTCATCAAAATATTCTTAGACATTTCTACTAACCCCTGTTCTATGGCTGCCCCTTTGTTGCGGAAAACGTTTTCGTAGGCTTCTTCCATCGGAGAAGTCAGAGGGGGTATTTTTGCTAGCTCTTCGTCGATTCTTTCAAAAGAAATTATTTTAGCTGTTTCAATAAATAACTGTTTACTAGATAAAGTATCTTGAGAGGCAGCAAAAGCAGGGGGAGTCGATATTCCAAAGAAAAATATAAAGAGCATAATGAAAATTTTAAACATCTTTAGCCTCATGTAGTAAATGATAGGACCAAACCCTAGCCCATCAACTTTCTGCTGTCAAGGGGAAGGTCCTGACAGAAAATTATTGACACTTTTTATGAGAGGGTCTATACATCGGGCACCGTTTAAAGAACGGTAAAGATTATTTTTTTAAGGAGACTCTCATGACACCTTTCCGTACTTATTTTTCAATCGTGGTGGTAGGTAGCTTTTTTCTCAGTCTATCACTGTATGGGGCCACGCAGGATATACCTAAGCCTGATAAACCTATGTATGCTCAGCTCCTATCGCTAGAGGATGATGAGGCTTCTAAAAAACCTAATCCTCCCACTGAAGAACAGAAAAAAGTTCTTGCAGCGTGTATTCCCCAAGACAATCTAAATTGGGCTTTGCTAAAGTATCAGCGGGGGCACTTTCCGACAATGATATTAAAGGAAAAACTCGAAGCTATTGCATCCTGTTTACCTTTCAGCCCTATACTCTTGCTGAATATATGTGAATACAAGATAATGGACGAGGGAGTCGAAATTTTAGCAAAGGGATTAAAGTATAGTAAAGTGAGAGCCCTGAATTTGAGCAGCACTGGAATGGGAGATTTAGGAGCGCAGTCTTTAGGAAAAATACTCAAGAAAACTGAAATAGTCAATCTGTGGTTAAACCATAATTGCATAGGAGATGAAGGCCTTAAACATTTAGCGGAGGGATTAAACGGTAGTGAGGTCAGGTGGCTAGATGTGAGCTTTAATCCAATAACGAAAATAGGAATCGAATATTTAGTAAACGCATGGAAGGAAATTCCATTAACAGATCTGTTCTTGCAAGACTGTTCCCTGGGAGATGAAGAGGCCAAGATTTTAGCAAAAGGATTAAAGGAGAGTAACATCACCTTGCTGGATGTGGAAGATAATCCTATAGGGGACGAAGGGGGAGAGGCTTTACTGGAGGCAATAAAGGGTGGTAAAAGATGTACCGTGTATTTAGAAGGGACTAGCATAAGCGAGGAATTAAAAGAAAAAATTAACAAGGTTATTCAAGAAAATAAAAAAAAATTCCTATAGGGGTGGCTCCTTATAAAGTGATGACGCCGGAGCTTGTCGTTGCCTGACGTCAAGAATATATCCCGCCTTCGTGGCTAGTGTACAATTAAAGTGTCTTTGCTATAGTTGCTTGGCAGGATAAAACTTTTCTTGCCTTTGATCAGCAAAATCTTTATCTATAAAAATTATGGAGTGGTACGTTTATGGAAATTTATTTAGTTGAATTTATGGCCTTGTTTGGCATGAATTTTTTAAACTTGGCGAGTCCTGGCCCTGAAACGGCCTTGATGATCCACAATAGTAGCTATTATTCGCGCAAAATAGGGCTTTATACGGGCTTTGGGATTGTGTGTAGTACGCTGATCCACAAAACCTATTCTATTATAGGGTTTGGAAAAATTGTGGCTGAAAATCCGCCTCTCTTTGATGCTTTAAAATATGCAGGTAGCGCTTATTTGATTTATTTAGCAGTTAAAATGCTTCTGAGTAAAAAAAGCATCGGCGAGGAAACGGAGAGTAAATATATTACACATTTAAAAAGCTTTACTCCTAAAAAAGCTTTTCGGATGGGTTTTACCATTGATATTTTGCATCCCCAAGCATCGCTGGCCTTTATTTCAATTTTCGCGTCCACGGTCAGCATTCACACGCCTTTTTATATTCAATGTATTTATGGAGTTTTGCTGGTGTGCACTTCTTTAACGTGGTACAGCTTTCTGGCACTAATGGCCTCTCAAAAGCATATCAGCCAGCTTATTCATAAAGGGGGAGTGTGGGTGAACCGGGCTATGGGCCTTTACATGTTCTATTTTGCCTATAAGTTAGCAACACGGACTCTTAGTTAAATCTTTCGCTTGCTCTCGATTTTTTATGCTGTTTAAACTTTCTGTTTGCAGAGTGTTTTTTATTTGTTACTATCAAAATAATTATGAAAACAGGTCTTATTTCAATCTTTGCATCTTTAGGCGTTGCTTTATTAGTGACCTCCTGCGGCACGGGGCAAGCAGGCCAAACAGGGACGGCAGCTGTAAGTGATGTCTTATCTATTACACAAGCTGTGGGAAATTATACCCAAGATGCGCAGGCTTTGCGGACGAATCTGCAACAGTTAGCGTTTAAGCTCAATAGTTATGCAAGTTATAATGCCGCGCAATTCCAAAGTGCCTCCCGGGCGCAAGAAATTTCTGCCGCTATTGCTTCAGTGGCCCAAGCTTTGTCCAATGCTACCGTCATCAATGCTCCTAGTGAAGCAGATGCTATTAAGGCAGCTCTTCCCTATGATATGGTACAACCACGGCCGTTTTATACAGGGCCCACTGCCGTTATGTCCAGCCAATGGGATTGCGTTATTTATCCCAACATTATTACGCGGATGATTCATATCCAAGCATCCTATGCGTCTGCCATGGTGCAAATAATTTCGCAAAATATTCAATACCTCACCCCGCATCAAATTTCATCTCTTTCTGCTTCTATCCAGGGATTGGTTTCGCGTTTAAGCTCTCTTCCTGCTTAATGCAGCTGGAAAATTATAAACTGATTACGTCGCAATGCGTCGCTGGCGGAGGTTGATTACGGGTTCGCTCCTCATTTTAAATTTTTTCAGCTATATAAACTATAACCTAAAAGAACGAGCCGATGTTGAAATTCCCCTATAAAATAGCTATGATTCCTTGCAATGAATAGCATACAGAAAATTTTAACCTATCTAATTTTCCTTAGTTTACCCGTGGTTGCAACTTTCAAGGGAAAGGCAACTATTGTGCTGCTGGGATTTTTCCTACTGGTAACGCTATCGAAAAATTTTAATATCCTTCACCTCAAAGAAAGTTTTTCTTCGCTAAAGTTTTTTCTAAAAAAACCATGGAAATCTGTGCTAGGGGTTGCTCTTAGCGGATTTGTATGTAGTGGCTTATTTTCTTTGATAGAGAATGCAGCTTTTGCTTCAGACATAGCCTATTATGGGCGAGCTATTGGAACAGTGACCATGGGCCTTCTCTGCCTATGGGGGGCCTCCCGAATGAGTCAAGCAGATAAGCATTTTTTGATAAAAGCTTTTTTGATCGGCTTTTTGATTTATGGGAGCTTTTTCTTAGAAGAAATTTATGGGGGGAGTTTTATTTCGCGCTACTATTTTGGCCAAAAGTCCTTCTTCTTTGAACGCTATTTAAAGGGTGTTGTTATACTAGTTTTTTTAGTATGGCCTGCTTTTGGGGCTATCAAGTATTTTATAAAATCATCTTTTTTCAAATGGATGGTGTGGGGGATGGTCACCGTCGGGCTTTTCTTTATTTTAAGAAGGACTCGCCCTGACGCTGCTCTCGTCGCTTTTTGCTTTTCCCTTATCGTCTTTGCGGTCAGCTATAGATTTTCAATTATAAGTTATTTCCTGGGCGTAGGAAGTATTGTTGTTTTATGGATAACTCCCCTCTTATTTTCTAAAGTGATAACGGTTGATCGGTTTTTTCATTCTATGCATCTTTTGAAACAAAGTTATCAGCACCGTTTGCAAATGTGGAATGTGCTGGCTCAAATGATTGAGAAAAAACCATTTTTAGGATATGGATTAAATGCTACTCATAGAATTCAGGATAAGCTGCATTTGTGTATTGGCTATGCTAAGGGAACTATTTTTGAAGGACTTCGGGAAAATTTGTCTGTAACCCCTTATAATTGGGGAGTATGGGTATGCCATAGAGAGCCTCTGCTAGGGACCCATCCTCATAACGGATTTATTCAGATTTGGTTTGAATTTGGGTTGGTCGGTGTTTTCTTTCTTTCTTGCCTGCTCTGGCTCTTGACAAGGGCACTAGCGCGTATACAAGATAACTTCGTACGGGCAAGTGCAATGGCTATTTTTGCAACTTACGTG
The DNA here is from genome assembly GCA_048595075.1 of Alphaproteobacteria bacterium. Taxonomy (GTDB): domain Bacteria; phylum Pseudomonadota; class Alphaproteobacteria; order UBA7879; family UBA5542; genus JBAWWO01. The sequence continues at coordinate 11,434 of JBMDXI010000126.1, read as the reverse complement.
GTCATTTGGTCTATTAGCTTTGGAATATGGCAAACGTGGATGATTAGTTTATTGTTTTTGACGATTAGCCTTCTCATCTGTATAAAGGGGCTTATAACGAAAGATAAAAAAGATGTACACACTAGATTTTGAAAAGCAAATTAATACATTAGAAGCCCAAATTGAAGAGCTACGTCACGTCTCTAAAGACGGAGGGGTTGATATTTTGGAAGAAATATCTGTATTGCAAAAGAAAGTAGATAAGTTGCTGAAAGAGGCGTACGCAGATCTTGCTCCTTGGGATAAAGTGCAGGTAGCCCGTCATCCAGAGCGCCCCCATTGTTTAGATTACATTCGGACAATAGTGGAAGACTTTACTGAGCTGGCAGGGGACAGAAATTTTGCAGAAGATGCCTCTATTATTGGTGGGATCGGGCGCTTTAATAAGAAAACTGTGATGATTATGGGGCATGAAAAAGGCCATGATATGGAATCACGTATGAAGCATAATTTTGGCATGCCTAAGCCAGAGGGTTATCGTAAGGCCCAGCGACTGATGAAATTAGCAGATCACTATCAGATTCCCGTGATTACTCTTATTGATACAGCAGGGGCTTACCCTGGGCTTGATGCGGAAGAACGGGGCCAAGCAGAGGCCATCGCTCGCTCTATCGAGATGGGGCTGTCTGTGACAGTTCCCTTCATTGCAGTGGTGATTGGAGAAGGTGGGTCAGGGGGGGCGATTGCCCTGGGGACAGCCAATCGTGTGTTGATGTTAGAACATGCTATTTACTCAGTCATCACACCAGAAGGGTGTGCTTCTATTTTGTGGCATAGTGCTGACAAAAAGAAAGAAGCAGCAGCCACCCAGAAACTAACGGCCCAAGATTTATTCAAATTTAAAGTGATTGATGAAGTGGTGAAGGAACCGTTAGGGGGTGCTCATCGAAATCATAAGGAAACCATCGATAACCTTTCTCACGTGCTTGATAAGCATCTGAAAGAGCTTATGAACCTAACACCCAAACAATTACATGCCCAACGACGTCAAAAATTCTTAGAAATGGGCCGCGGTCTCTGATGAAAGTCTAGTTTTCTCTTCATTCCTTTTCTTATCAAATTCTTGATAGATAGCTTCTGTATCTACCCCTACTCCCTCGTTATTTTTGACAATAGCTATAAATTGTTGATAAGGAAGTTTATTTTCATACAAAAATTCAACGAGTCTTCTAAAAAATTCTTCAGACATAGGAGACAAGCCAGAGGATTGGTCGGCTAATTGCGTTTTGGGATTATAGGTAAAAAAATGCTTCGCAAAATTTTGATAGTGATTAAGGCCGTTTTGAATAAATTCTGCCCTCTTTTTCAAAAGGATTTCTCGGGTCGAAAGGGAGGGGATTTTCATAATTTCAGCAAGTCCTAAGTCGAAAGTTGCTGTTTTTAACTTAAAGCCATCAATTTCTTCAGGTTGAAAACAATATTTGCGCAGCCCTTCAAAGGAAAAGTATAGAATTGTTTGCGGTAGATTTTGTGTTACTCTATAAAGGTCTTCATTCGGCCCATATGGATCGACTTGATAGTGAAAGAAAAGGGTATGCAAGAAAGGAAAGCTAGGAAGAATGCTCAGAACTTTCTCTGCATCCAGCTTAAAAAGCGTATTTAATTTAATATAATCTCTCGAAAAAATTTTAAACTGTGTTACATAAGGGTAATTTTTACAATATTCCGTCAACGCATCCAGATGATTTAAGAATTCTGTATGGTAGATAATTAACTCTGCAATATTTTCATTCTTGTGACCCAATATGTCTTTTTTATTATGAATGAGGGCCCACTCTAATATGTTGGGATTGGCGGAGGAGGGACCATTATAAGTACAAAATAAAGAAGGGGATTTTTCCAAAATCTGGTTAATATAAGAAGATGGCAATTTATCATTTTGAATGAGAGGAGCAAGAATAGAGATAATATGTGAATTGGTTGCGTCATCCTCTAAGGAAGTAATTTCGTTTAACATTTGAAGTGCATAAGAAAAATTTTCTATATCGTTTTCCATAATAAACTTAATAAGAATAATCATTAAATCAGTGTCTGCACTATTAATTGACTTATAAAATTCTAATTTTTGATGGGAAGAAAGCTCTTTTAGAAAATGAAAAACTTTCTTGAGATTGTCAGGTTCTGTAAAGATATATTGCTGAGTAGGTTGATCCCGTGTAAACGCATTTTCTGCTGCATTGATAAGGGGTGCCACCGACAGAACCTCCTCACTTTTGGAAACACTGCTCAAAATTTTATTAATATGCATAAGAGCGGGGGAAGGAACAGCTTTATAATAGGCATGGTTCGTTTCTATCGTGAGAAAACCCCGTAGAACTTCATGAGCATAGAACTCTATTTTGTCTTCTAGGTCTCTTTCTATTTTTAGATGTATTGGGGTAGAAGAACTTATAAGGGATGTCAATTTTTGTAAAACATAATTAGCTTGAACTGTAGATATTTTTTCCTCCCTAGAACTATCCCCTAACAGATAGGATAAGGTATTGAGAATGTTCGTTAAAGAACTCCTAAGTTCATAAGAGGTTTCTCCCTTTTTCTTACAATATTCAAGTGTTGGGTGATTGGATAGAAGAGTAGCTCGTTTATTTCTCTCTTCTTCTTCTGATAAAATATTATTCTTTTTTGAGAGTGATTCAAAATAGGTTTGTGCTGGCCCTTTAGGTAAAAATGAATTGCTATCTAATATAGAATTTATATGCAAAAGAAGGCTAAAAACGGCTGTTTCCACACAGTCAGAAAAGCCGACATTTCCTTCTTCTGTAGACACGGTGGCACGTCCATAAGCAAGGGAGGTAAAGGTTGATTTTTTTGTTTTATGAGTAAAAAAATACCTTTGTTCGGGAGATAGAGAATAATAAAAAGAAGGATGTTCAGAAATATTATGTACTATCTTTTCATAAAGAAGGTCCCTGAAAGGAATAGCAAAAATAGAATCGCTAATTCCTAAGATTTTTAGATTCAGGTAACTTTTATAAAATTCTTTAACATTCTCTAAAGCAGTTATCCGTCTCCAAAAGAAAGCAGCTAATCCTTCTTGGATGATTTGCGTGTTGGAAGGTGTTTCTACAAGCGCTTGAGCTAAAACTTCTATAAATCGTTTTTTACGATAAAGGGGCCATTCTTTCCTATAAGTTGCGTACACTTTTTTGGATTTTTCTATATCGCCTATTTTTAAAAAGCCTTTATCAAATAACGAGGGATAGATAGTTCGCAGCAGAGTGCTGTACTTTGTGTTTTCATTATCATCACCTAATGTATGCATTACATCGATAACTATTTCATTTTGGGCACTCTCTAGTGCAAAGCAATAGGTGGTATATAGTTTATCTTGGTAGCAGAAATCTTTTAATAGAAGCTTTTTTAGCTCAGGTGCTTGAAGGTTAAAATTTAAAGAATGAGCAATTTTTTCTCGCCATTCTTGAAGAGAAGTTGGAAGAGTTCTTCTATCATCAATAAGCCGCATAATTTTTCCTACTTCATTGAATGTCAGGCCCGATATAGGATCTGTTGGTATTTGATTAGGAGCCAGAAATTCCTCTGAACGGGGAAAAAGAGAGAGCATAAAAAATGTTATATAATCTTGAGGCATGCTCTCATAAGGAGCAATAAGGATATTTTCGGGAGGGTAAGAGGAAAAATTCCCAAATTTTTTTGTATTATGAATGCGCTGGATAATAGAAGATCGTTGCGAAGGCAATAAATAATCGGGCACACCTTTAGCCCCAAGCGCCTTATCTAGCCCATCAAAATAAACAGCATCGAAGCTAGCCAAGCTACTTTGAAAAATAAGAAATACAGCGAAAAATTTAGCAAAATAACGAACCATCTAAAAGCCCCTTTTTCATTAATGTAAAATTTATATAGGAACTCTTTAGGAAAAAGTCAAATTAATCTTGAGGGGCTTCCTCTTCCTCTACTGCGGTGCTTTCTACTTGGGGAAGATGCTCAAAGGGAAGGGGAGGACTCCAAGAAGGGTCTGTGGCATCCATAGGGGTGGGCACTTCTTGCTGGTTGGCGCCACTAATGTCGATGCTATAAATTTTTGCTTTTCCACCAAGGATGCCAGCCTTATCCCAAGGTTCTTGCTTATAAAAACACAAGGTACGGTTGTTGGGTGCCCACGAGGGAGACTCTACCATAAAGCCCGTCGCAATCAAGCGTTCACGTGTTCCATCTGGTTGCATGACGCCAATATAAAACTGTCCCCGTTGGATTTTTGTGAAGGCAATCCATTTGCCATCAGGTGACCAGTTGGGAGTGGCGTAGACGTCTCCCCCAAAACTGATGCGCTGCGGCTTCAGTGTGCTTAAGTCCATCACATACAGTTGTTTTTTTTGCCCACGGTCTGAGTTAAATACAATTTTCTTTCCGTCAGGCGAAAAGCTAGGGGATGTATCAATGGATGAGTCATTGGTAAGATGTGTTAATTTTTTGGTTTTAAAGTCCAACAGATAAAGGCGGGAGCGCCCATTTTCAGCACGGCTAAAGGCTAATTTGCTTCCATCGGGGGAAAAGCGGGGGGCATAGGTAATACCGGGTAGCTGATGGATAGGTTCTCGTCGGCCTGTTTCTAAATCTAAAATGTAAATTTTTCCTAACTTACTTTTGGGTTCATATTGCATATAGGCAATCTTTTGTTCGGATGGTGAAAAGCGCGGACTAATAATGGAGGTTCCTTCATCGCTGAGATATTTATGGTTTGCACCATCTTGATCCATCAGGGCCAGGCGGCGGCTTCTTTTCCTTTGCGGCCCATTTTCCGCGATATAAACCATACGGCTATCAAAATATCCTTCTGTTCCAGTGATGCGCTTATAAACGGTATCCCCGATAATGTGGGCGAGACGGCGCCAGTATCTTTTCTTTGCCTTAATCGTTCCCCGCACCATTTGTTTTTGAGAGTAAATATCCCATAGTTGAAATTGAATCATCAGCGTATCATTGCCCTCAAGAGTTATTTTTCCATTGAGCAGCAGGCGGGTTTTAATTAATTTCCAATCTTCGAATTGGGGCTGGTGGTCAAGGGGAAGAGAAGCCTCAATAAAAGTTTCGGGCGGAACAATCTCGAAAAAACCGCACCGTTTTAAATCATTTTCCATGACTTCATAAAAGTCTGTGGCTATATCTTGGTCGCCCTGAAACTTAAGCAAAGCAATAGGAGATGGCTTTAATTTTCCTTGGGAAAAGCTTACGTTTAAACCGGCACGTGCGGAGGTGCCATACCCAACCCAGGACATTAAAATAAGACAGAGGACAAATAACTTTTTCATTCTTCATTTATACCAATTAATACAGGTAAATACCATCGCAGAAATTAAATATAGCTGGAAACTTATAAAATTATTACGTCGAAATTCGTCGCTGGTGTGCGTCAGCACACGGTCGCTCCGACTTTCTCGTCCTAATTTTAAATTTTTTTAGCTATATAATTCATCTCTTTAACCTGGGAGTATCGAGAAATCGCACGGGGGTCAAAAAGGAGAAATTTTGCGTTTTTTTCAATTCGATTTTTGTGAAATGGTGGGGGAGGGTGAGTCAACTTACCTCAGGAGAGGTAAGTTATAGCTCGTCCCTTATAAAATTATTACGTCGAAATTCGTCGCTGGTGTGCCGTCAGCACGGGTTCGCGCCTCCATGCCTCGTATACAATTAAAGTGTCTTTGCTATAAAAGCCCTGCCATTAAAAATTTCTTCATTTTTTTGCCTTTCTACTAGGTCAATCAAACATTGTATTTGGTATTATCCAGCGCAGAAAAATCAATCAAGCATGTAAAAATTAATTGTTTTATTTTTTTATAATCTTCATAGGATCCATCATACGGCTCTAAACTTTTTGATAGGGCTATTAATTTCTCATAATCTATCTTTGAGCCAGGGTAGGTAAATAAAAGATTCCAGATCTTTATTTTTAACCCAAGGGCGATTAACTTTAATAGATCCAAGAATGGCTATAATATTCCTATTCGATAACTTATCTTCAGAAAAATAGGGTCTTATCATCCTCTCAACCCATTCATAATCTTCAGGTGCTATGTTAGAAAGTTTTCTAACTATATGAGCAGGATTAAGAATTTCAGGATGTACAAAAGAGTAAAACATTTTTTCTAACCAGGGCTGTTGAGTAGTGGGTACATCAGCGAGAGATCGAATAAAATCAACTCTAAAATCTCCAATGGATGGTGTTTCACCTCAATGTTGGAGCATTATTGAAAAAAAAGGGCGAGAGTGTAGATTGACTTGTCCCAAAAGTCCTGCAACAGAAAATTTTTCCCAAAGATCATTATTTTTTCCCTGCCAACTTTTATTTAAAAATCCCACTTCATTCAGCATCATAAACTCTACCCATTCTTGAGATTCTTCAGGAATTTTTTTTAATTCTGTTTGCAAATGGGTTAAAGTATGAGAGTCATAGAACTGATAGTCTCCCTTTAATAATGAAGTCATTTTCTCAGTCCATGTTGCTTCGGGCATATTTGTGGCAGCATGCAAATAAAAGCTATGATGACTGCAAATAAATTTCTTTTTATAAACTTCCTCTATCCTCTTGAGTATCTAAACTATTTTCAAACGAGATTATTTGCAAAGGCTCTCTTGTGAAACTAAGAAAAAGATTTTTGCCATCTCGACTAAGGGCTCTCGCTTTTATACAATCTGGACTTTTAAATAGAAAATCTGTAGTTTTTTCTGTTTTTAAATCTACGATGCGGATACTGCTGTTGTTACTTCTTTCTCTACGAGATTGATTAGGACCTTTTTCTGCAAGTAACTGTGAAATGCTTATTGAAAATATAGCATTTACATCTTCTTCATTTACACTACCATCATTTACTATCAGCAGCTCCTTATCATCATTTATAAAAAAATCTTTTAAGGGGCACCTTCCAGCTTGAATCGTATGCGTAATCTCGTAAGTTTGTAGATTCATAATCTTTACAAGATCTGTTCCATAAGCTGGGGCTAGGAGAGAAATGTTTTTCCCATCTTTACTCAGAGATCCTAACTGATAATCGTCAAAAAGCTCCCTAAGAAGTCGAATACTAGAGGTAGGAAGATCGATGATTGAAAAATAATCATGATGACGATATAAGCCAGATTCTAGAGTAGTCTTATTCAGTAAGGTATATATTTTATCGCCCTGTTTGTTAAATATAATATTATGGAAAATGCTTGGCCTTAGCTTAATCAAATCAGGAGATCCTGTTATTGGAATGCTATGGGTTTTTTGTTTTGAGGCACTGAAAATTTCAAGAGTATTTATAGAAAATATATAGTACAAAATTTTTTCTCCCTCTAAAGTTGTGCCCATGTTGCAAAAATCATGAGAAATATTAGCTACCTCTGTAAAGGGAGATATATCTTTAGGAGATTGAGATGTACCATCAAAATAAAGATCTAGAAAGAAAGCACTTTGGATAGATGATAAGTCAGGTAACCATTTCTCTTTTGAGTAATGCACAAATAACAAGCTGTTATTATCTTCCCTCAGAAAGACATATCTTGCATAATATGGTATTCTTTGTTCATGGGTAATTCTACTCTCTGAAATAGAAAACGTTTGAAGCAGAGACTCCTTTGGCTGCCATCCCTCAAAGAGCGATGTTAGAAATAGAAAATCTCCATTTTTCTTCTCAAAAATTTCCGAAGGCCTTGCCTCTACAACCTGTATATTTTTAATAGAATAGGGGCTGGGAGAAGATCCTTCTTCCTTGATAAAATTCAAAGCAGCTCCATAGACTGTTTCAGAACTAATGCTCCCTAAGATAAGTAAAACAAATGATAAAAATTTCATATTTCGACCCCTTTTCTTTTACAGAATGTTTCTGAAACATTCTGGCTAGATAATTGATGAGTATAGAGCTAGACTGGGGAAATTAGACCAGTGTGCGGCAAAATGAAGGATAAAAATCTAGCTGTTAATTAATCTCATTTAAGCCGCATCAATCATCAAAGTAGATGATAATTCATTATAAACCTCATCAGGGGTTTGTGTATACGTTCAATACATATGAGACTGTTAGGCGGCCTCCGGTAGGATAGAGTTAATGTACTGGAAAGGGGTGAGCCCCTGCAAGGAAAAATGAGGTCTGTAAGAATTATATTTGTGGGTGGCAAGTTTGAGTTCATGACGGAAGGCTCCAATTGAATCGGCAAGGGTAGGTTTAGCATAGAACTCCTCACGGAAGGTTCTGTGAGATCGCTCAACACCGCCGTTGTACTGAGGTTTTCTGGGAGGAAGAACAATAAGGTCGATGCCCAGTTCAGCACACGCTTCTTCAAATTCAGCCCTAAACTCAGAGCCTCCATCAACCTGGATTGATTTAATAGGGAATGGGCACTCTTGAACCAGTTTCAGCAAGAACTTCTTAGCAGATTTACTGGTGGCGTTAGAGTATATCTCTGTACAGAGATATTTAGAAACCCTGTCCCAAGCTTGGAAATCCTTCATGTGACATCCATTTTTACTGACACTCATATGATCAATTTGGATACGTTCTCCTAAAGTGATTTCTTCATACTTTTTAAATGTCCAAGCTGAGGCATGCCCCTTAGAAAAGTCTCGTTTACGCTTGGCTCTATAGTTGAGAAAGTTTAAAATGGGTACGAGAAATTCGGAGCGAACATGTACTGACGTACATCAGCGACGAATTTCGAAGTAACAATTTTATAAGTTTCCAGCTATAACAGCTGAGAGAGAACGGGTAAGCAGCCCCTTTTCCTTAAGAACATTTAAAATACGTCCGACCGTACTGGGGCTTAAAATGATCCCATGATCTCGTTTTAAAATGATGGCGATTTTATCTTTCCCATAGGTTGGGTTTTCTCGGCGTATCTTGAAAACCCATTGTTTCTCAGACTCTCCCCACCTGGGCTTATTAAGTTTCTTCGGCCTTTTCGACGGCGGCGCCATCCCTTTGTCTAAATCCTTAAGAATCTTCTTATGGCGAAAATAAGTGGCTCGTGATAGCCCTGTGAGCTCCTCTTTCAGCTTTAAAGAGACTTTCTCGGCTGATAGCTTCTCCCACTTTGAAACGCCCTCCTGATAGAGAGTTCGATATTTTTCTAAACATTCTTGTGTACGCGCCTAGGAATATATTCTATATATATTTCTGTGCAATCCTTTGAGTTGCATAAGGGCCTCCTTTGATTAGGGTTGATATTATTCCTATCCTGGAGGCCTTTTCTTTTTTCAGCAACACTTTTAAGGCATTGATATGATGGATAACTCTTCCCGAGTTTCCCACATATCAACACCTTCTACCACTACTTCAAATTTAGTCTCATTTCTATCTGAACTTTTACAAAACCATGTTAGGATTTACCCCATAACGCGAGGCTAGATTCTGTAATGTACCTTCCTCAGATTGCTGCTAGTGCTACTTTTGCTTTAAACTCCCCACTATATTGTCGTTTCTTTTGTCCCATTCTTAAGACTCCTTTCTAGGTTCTTTATACCAGACTTTTTATCCTTTCTCTCTGGTCTAATTTCCCCAGTCCAGCTCTCTGCTTTTGCCAAAATAAAAAATGCATGATAAAATGAGTTGTCGAATTTTTTAAAATTCGTTATACAAAAAGAATTATAAATTATAAAGAAGGTACTAAAAATATGTTGAATTTTTCAGAATGTCTTACATCTAACACTATGTTCATTATCATTTTTGCCTGTGCAGCAATGGCTTTACTTTATGGCGTTGTCGTATCACGTTTGATTTTAAAAGAAAGCACTGGAACACAAAAAATGCAAGAAATTGCTGCTGCCATTCAAGAAGGTGCTCGGGCTTATCTCAATCGCCAGTACCAAACCATTGCCTTAGTGGGTATTCTTATTACTGCTCTCTTAACTTACTTTATGGGAATCCATGTAAGCTTTGGATTCGTATTAGGGGCCGTATTATCAGGCATAGCAGGATACATTGGGATGAATGTTTCTGTCCGTGCGAATGTTAGAACTTCTGAAGCCGCGCGATCAGGTCTTCCTAAAGCTCTCTCTATCGCTTTCCGTGCAGGTGCTGTGACAGGTTTCTTGGTGGTAGGTCTCGGGTTGTTAGGAATTGCTGCTTACTTTGGATGGATGCAACAAAGCGACACTGACACCCGTAAGATTATCGAGGCTTTGGTAGCCCTCAGTTTTGGTGCTTCTCTTATTTCTATTTTCGCTCGTCTTGGTGGTGGAATCTTTACAAAAGGGGCCGATGTAGGGGCTGATCTGGTTGGTAAAATTGAAGCAGGCATTCCTGAAGATGATCCCAGAAATCCCGCTGTTATTGCTGATAATGTAGGGGATAACGTGGGGGATTGCGCAGGTATGGCCGCTGATCTATTTGAGACCTATGTGGTTACTTTGGTTGCAACTATGCTTTTGGGTGCTGTTTTATTCGCCGCAGAATTTCAAAATTTAATGATGATGTACCCTCTTCTTATTGGTGGCGTCTGTATTTTGGGCTCTATCGTGGGTAGCTTCTTTACGCGCTTAGGTAAATCAGAAAATATCATGGGGGCTCTTTATAAAGGACTTATTGCAAGTGCTATTCTTTCAGGTATTCTTACCCTTTTTGTGACTAATACTTTGTTTGCAGGCAAAGTTATCCAAGTGGGTGACCTTACTATCACATCTCAAAATTTAATGAATTGCTGCTTGATTGGGCTCGGCGTAACAGGCTTACTTGTCTGGATTACTGAGTATTATACGTCTACTAGCTATCGCCCTGTACGGAGTATTGCCAAAGCCTCTGAAACTGGTCATGGAACAAACATTATCCAAGGATTAGCCATCAGCATGGAAGCAACAGCTCTCCCTATTCTTGTTATTGTTGTTGCTATTATTGGTGCCTATTTAAATGCGGGGCTTTATGGGATTTCCATTGCCGCAACAACGATGCTTTCTTTAGCTGGTATTATTGTGGCTTTAGACGCCTATGGCCCTGTCACTGATAATGCAGGCGGTATTGCTGAAATGTCTGAGTTACCGCCGGCTGTGCGGAAGGTTACAGATGCTTTGGATGCGGTAGGAAATACGACAAAAGCTGTGACAAAAGGATACGCTATTGGATCAGCTGCTCTCGCTTCTCTCGTCTTGTTTGCAGCCTATGTGGAAGACTTAAAGCATTACTTCCCTCACTTACAAACAAACTTTACCCTTCAAGAACCCTATGTAGTGGTTGGTTTATTCTTAGGTGGTTTACTTCCCTATTTATTCGGCGCAATGGCTATGATGGCTGTAGGCCGTGCAGGCGGTGCTGTTGTGGTTGAGGTACGTCGCCAGTTCAATACAATTAAGGGTATTATGCAAGGAAAAGCAAAGCCAGAATATGGGGTGGCTGTAGATTTGCTCACAAGGGTCGCCATTAAAGAAATGATTTTGCCTTCTCTGTTGCCTATTTTAGCTCCTCTCGTCTTG
>JBMDXI010000125.1:0-4089 GCA_048595075.1 Alphaproteobacteria bacterium | reverse complement strand
CACCGAATGGATGCTACAATTGAAGCTTTAAAAAAAGAGCTCGGTTCGCTTAGAACAGGCCGCGCGAATGCCAGCCTTCTTGATACAATTTTTGTGGATGCTTACGGCAGCATGATGCCCCTGTCGCAGGTAGGAACTATTTCAGTACCTGAGGCCCGCTTATTAACAGTACAAGTATGGGATCGTGGCCTTGTGAAAAGCGCTGAAAAAGCTATTGCAGAATCCGGCCTGGGGATTAACCCTGTGGTAGATGGCCAATTGATTCGTTTGCCTATTCCTAGCTTAAATGAAGAACGCCGTCGCGAATTAGTAAAAGTGGCAGCAAAGTACATGGAAAATGCAAAAGTAGGCATTCGCAACGTTCGGCGTGATGGAATGGAAAATTTAAAAGCAATGGAAAAAAAGTCCGAGATATCCGAGGATGAACACCATCGCCTCTCTGAGAAAGTTCAAGAAGTAACCGATCAATATATAAAGAAAATTGATGAACTTTACGAGCATAAGCAAAAAGACATTATGCAAATTTAGAGGATGAGCTCTTATTAATGAAGGATTTAAAGCATGTGGCTGTCATTATGGATGGAAATGGGCGGTGGGCTCGCAAGAGAGGGTTGCCCCATTTACAAGGCCATCGTCAGGGGGCAGAAACATTACGGGCTATTATTGAAGAAAGTGTAGCCCTGAAATTAAAGTTTCTGACAGTGTTTGCTTTTTCTACGGAAAATTGGAACCGTCCTCGGCTAGAAGTGCAAGGCCTGATGGCTTTGTTAAAGGTGTATTTGCGCAAAGAATTAGAGGCCATTCACAAACAAAATGTACGATTTCGTATAATTGGAGAAAGAAACCAACTGTCGTCTGACATACAAAAACTCATTCAAGAAGCTGAAGATTTAACGGCTCATAACACCGGGCTTACTTTTATTGTGGCGTTAAGCTATGGATCACGACAGGAAATTACGCAAGCTTTTAAAGAAATGGCGAGCGAGATTAGAGATGGCAAGATGACAATTGATGACATTACGCCTGCCCGAATTTCTCAACATTTATATACGAAAGATTTTCCAGACCCAGATTTGCTTATTCGTACGAGTGGAGAACAAAGAATAAGTAATTTTTTGCTGTGGCAATGTGCTTATGCAGAATTTTATTTTACTCCCACTTTATGGCCCGATTTTTCTAAAGAAGAATTTCGCCAGGCTTTTCAAGACTTTGAAGGACGGGAACGTCGCTATGGTCTTACTTCGCAACAACTTGCAACATAAGGGTTATTGATGATGTTTCACCTTTTAGACCGTTTGACTTCCTTTCAGAAAAGGGCTTTTTCCAGCCTTGTGATGATTTTAGGAACGGGGATCATATTTTTAGGGGGAGAAATTCCCTTAAAGATGTTGTTTTTTATCCTAGCTATTGCCCTAACTTTTGAATGGGTTAAAATTTGCAAGTTGCCAAGCAAGCAGACAATCTCGCTTATGCTGGCTGTTATGCTAGGGGCGATGTATACAGTTCTCATTGGGCGTACTATGCTAGGGTTTGGACTGTTATTTTTTAGCATGAGTGTCAGCATTTTTCTAAGCTGGTTTTCGTGGTATAGTCGCTTCCTATGGGTGGCTTTAGGACTTCTTTATATTGGACTCCCTTGTTTTGCGGGGTTGTGGTTGTTAACATCTGTGTCTTCGGGCGTATGGGCTTTGTTGTGGGTTATTATCGTGGTTTCAGTGAATGACATGGCTGCTTACATCATTGGAAGTTGGTTAAAGGGCCCCAAGCTTATCGAAAGTATTAGTCCTGGCAAAACGTGGTCAGGGTTTATAGGAGGCTTAGTGGCGGCCACTTTAGCAGGCGGATTATTTTATTTTTCAATCAACGTTCCCATGAGTGTTCAATGGTTTATGAAGCTTTCGTGTGTCATAGCTTTTTGGGGGTGTGTTGGAGATTTATTTGAATCTAAGATAAAAAGAGTCCATCATATCAAAGATAGCGGTGGGTTAATTCCTGGGCATGGGGGCCTTTTTGACCGCCTTGATGGTATCTTATTTGCTATCCCCTTAATTGCTCTTTTATTCTGGATATGGCCCCAGATATTTTCTTTTGAAGCGATGGTAAATTGAGAAATCGACATTCTCTTGAGGTGCAGTTATAATATAGCTAGACAGGTTTAAAAGTAGTACCAGGAAAGAGGAGCGAACGCGTAGTCGACCTACGCCAGCGACGATTTCCGATGTAATACTTTTATAAGATGTCGGCTATACAACCTTGTATAAGATAAGAAAGAAGTAAAATGATGGAAAATTTAAGTGTTATTCAAGAATTAATGGGCGCTGTGTTTGCCTTTGCGTTGGTGCTGTCTGTGTTGGTCTTTATCCATGAGTGGGGTCATTATATTGTGGCGCGCCTCAATGGCGTGAAGGTGGATGTGTTTTCCATTGGCTTTGGGCCTGAACTGTGTGGATGGACGTCATCCTCAGGAACACGTTGGAAACTAAGCCTTATCCCCCTGGGTGGATATGTTAAAATGTTTGGGGATGCCAATGAAGCGAGCGCCCCTGATGGCGGCTTGTACGAAGTCTTATCTGAGGAAGATAAGAAAAAAACCTTGATTTCTAAAAGCCCCTTACAAAAAATATCAGTAGCTTTAGCCGGGCCACTGGCTAATTTCCTATTGGCAATATTCTTTTTTGTGATTGTGTATAACGTAGTAGGTCGTGTAAATAAAGACCCTATTATCGGGGCAGTTGAGTCTTCAAGCCCTGCTTTTGAGTCTGGATTGCAAGTGGGTGATAAAATTATCAGTGTTAATCAAAAGCCTATCCACTCCTTTATTGAAATGCAGCAGTATATTCAGCAAAGCCCAGATGTTCCTGTACAAATCTCTTTTGAAAGGCAGGGGGAAGTGCAGTCTTTGCAACTGACGCCCTCTCCGATGAAAATAAATGATAAAGTTACCATAGGTATCATAGGGGTGAGGCCACAAGCTCTTCCCACTTCATTTGTCGAATCTATTTTTTATGCTATTCAATCAGTTTATAATACCTCAATTGATATTTTTAAGCTTTTAGGAAGTGTTTTTACCTCCCATGATAAGGCTAAGCAGTTAGGAAGTATCCTGAGCATTGCCAAAATGTCTAAAGATAGTTTAGAAGGAGGGATTATTGTTCTGCTCTCTTTTATGGCTATGCTGTCTATTAATCTAGGGGTCATTAATTTGCTGCCTGTCCCGGTTTTAGATGGGGGGCATATCTTTATTCACCTCATTGAATTAATTATTGGTAGGCCTTTATCACAGAAAGTTCAGGATATGCTTTTTAAAATTGGCTTTGGATTGTTAATAGGGGTGATGTTATTTACGTTTTTCAACGATCTGGAAAGATTTAAAGTCGTTCACTGGGTGAAAGGTCTTTGGTCAAAGTTCTTTTAGCTGGAGCTTTTTTTTACTCATCTTATAGATGGACCAATCACTCTTAAATTTTTTCCTAAAAAATGCTTAGAAAGGCTTTTAAAATAAAAGATATTCGTTTATCTTAAATATTCGTAAATTAGAGGATAACATGATAATCAGACTATTTTTAAGCATAACAGTCCTGTGGGGACTTTGGACATCTAATGTATTGGCCAGCCCAGTATCTTCCATTGTGGTGCAAGGTAATGAACGCATTGAAACAGATACTATCCTGAGTTATGTGCCATTCTTAAAAAAAGGAAAACCCCTCACTTCTCAAGAAATTAACCAGGCGTTGAAAGAGCTTTATAAATCAGAATATTTTGCCGATGTTAACATTAGGCAAGAAGGATCAGCTTTAGTGATTCAAGTGACTGAGAATCCAAGTATTAACCGCATTGCTTTTGAAGGAAATAAAAAGGTTTCAGACAAAATTCTGCATACAGAGATGAAAATTCAGCCACGGCAGCTTTTAAATAAAGCTAAAGTTCAGTACGAACTTGAACGCATTTTGGCTATTTATCGGGCAAAAGGATACTTTGGGGCTCAAGTGGTGCCGCAAATAATTAAACGTGACCAGAATAGGGTAGATGTTATTTTTGAAATTACAGAAGGAAAAGCTGCTGAAATTAAGAAAATTATTTTCATTGGAA
>JBMDXI010000124.1:0-5933 GCA_048595075.1 Alphaproteobacteria bacterium | reverse complement strand
TTTTATTAACTAGTTCTTGTTGCTGGAGCCACTCTTTAATGCCCTCAGGCATCAGGTTACCATTTGCATCAAGAGGAACGATCGTCTCTTTAGCATGAAAATTAAGACTTTTTGGTAAATCCGCCACTTCTGAGAAAGCCTGCCTTTTTCTTATATTGGCCCTTAACTTACTAAAGGCTGCAAATTTTTTCTTACTTTCATCAGCTGCAACCTTTCCATATTTTGCATTGAGAGTGGATTTTTCTTCTTCTGAAAAACTTCCCTCTAAATTAGCAGTTTGAAAGACCTCAGCACATGTTTGAAACCCCACCGAATTGACGGCTATATCTGGCTGCCCTAAACAATAAGAGCGTAGAAAAATGAGCTGGCAACTTGGCTGATCACACTTATTCTGACGAATAGGTATAAATTGTTGAGGATTTCCACAGTTAGCCGTTGTGAATATTTTACAAGAAATCAGGGGTGGCGAAGCTGAAGTAGATTGTGGGGCAATAGGGGCATCCACAAAGCCCCCCCAGCAGGCACTATTTATAACACACAATAAGATGAAGCCTTTAATTCTTCCCCACTTCAGAAATAGCTGCTTATGTTTCATGATAGTCCCTGCCCTATTTATTATTTAATAATTTTAGAATACCTTAACATTTTATTTTTGACAAATAACAAGCTATAGACTCCCTATAAAAAATATCAAAGTTGGGTTGACGTTATCTTCAAGACTCTTTACCTTAAAAAAGTTATATTAAGGTAAAAAAAAATGACGCCCTCTCAAAAAGTTAAAAAATGTAAATTATTGATTATTGGTAGCGGCCCTGCAGGCTATGCCGCCGCTATTTATGCCGCCCGCGCAGGGTTACAACCTGTGCAAGTAGCCGGGTACGAACCCGGGGGTCAGCTGATGATCACGACAGATGTAGAAAACTATCCTGGATTTGAAGAAGTCATCCAAGGTCCCTGGCTCATGGAACAAATGCAAAAGCAAGCGACAAAGGTAGGAACTGAATTTATCTATGATTATATTACAGCTGTCGATTTTTCTCAAAAACCGTTCCGCTGCACAGGTGACAGCCAAACAATCTATGAAGCAGATGCTGTTATTATCTCAACGGGCGCAAAAGCAAAGTGGTTGGGACTTGAAAGCGAAAAGAAATTCCAAGGACACGGCGTTTCAGGATGTGCCACTTGTGACGGATTTTTCTTTAAAAATAAAGAAGTTGTGGTAGTCGGTGGAGGAAACACCGCCGTTGAAGAAGCCCTTTATTTAACAACCCATGCTTCTAAAGTCACCCTTATTCATCGCCGTGATAAGCTGCGCAGTGAAAAAATTCTACAAGATAAATTGCTGAAGCATCCCAAAATGAATGTGATTTGGGATACAGTAGTTGAGGAAATTCTGGGCACAGAGACCCCTAGAAAATCAGTGACAGGCGTCCACTTAAAGAACATCAAGACAAACGAAGTCCATGATCTTAATACAGAGGGAATCTTCATTGCGATTGGGCATACCCCCCAAACTGAGATATTTAAAGGGCAATTAGACTTAGATGCTGAAGGTTATTTATTGACACAACCAGGTACTACGCTGACCAATATTCCAGGTGTTTTTGCCGCAGGAGATGTTCAAGATAAAATCTATCGCCAAGCTATCACTGCTGCAGGCCAGGGCTGTATGGCGGCCTTGGATGCCCAAAAGTATCTGGGATAGACTTATAACAAAGGGGGGGGGGGAGCTATATCATATACCCTTTCAAAAATCCGGTGAATTAAAGGTTTTTTTATAATTGCGATAGAGCCTTCAATACATCTTTTACAGGAATATCCTTCACTTCCATTGACCCATAATCGTGTGCTTTTAATATAATGAGTTTTTTAGCAAAAGGATGCACTTTCTCAGCCTTTGTCTTTCCGAATAAGGATATTAAGGGAGTTCCCCCCAGCGCCAAAAGATGCCCTGTCCCCGAATCATTGGCAACAGCACACGTCAAATAAGAAGCAAGCCCCGCTGTATACAGGGGGGACTCTAACCATTCAGGATGCTCTTGCAAGGGAAATAAAGATTCTGGGACTACGTGTTGCAACATATCTTTCCAGGATTGCTCTTGGGGCCCTAAGATAAAAACTGGTACTTTATTTTTGGCTACTAATTCACGGCCCACCTGGATAAAATTTTCTAAAGGCCAGCATTTTTTAGCCTGCCCTGCCCCAGGAGAGATTCCCACATAAGTTTTCCGCGGCGAAAAATAAGTTTGCATTGGAATTTTATACGCAGGAGGAAGAGTAGTAAATGGAGCCACTATCCCTTTCCCCCCTACAACCTCTAGCAAGAATAACAGCTTATCCACCAAATGTTCAGATTTTGGCTTCTTTCTTTTAGCAGGCTTAAAATCAGAAAGCATATAGAGGTGGGTTGAGGACAAAAACTTTTTATGGGGAACTTTTTTTAACAATAAGGTTACTTTTAAATCACGCTGGGTATCAATAATTAAATCAAATTCTTCATGCGCAAACCGCTTCAATGTTATGATGTTTTTCCACCCCAAGCCCCCAAAAGCATGCTCTTTAATGTCGGTAAAAAATCCTTCCACCAAAGGGGCCAGTGCTGTTTTAAAAGCTGTTTTCCCATAGCCCGCCCACCAGTGAATTTCAGCCAACGGATAAGTCGCCCGAAGGGCATGTACAAAAGGCAATTTTAAAAGACCATCGCCCAGTAAATCCTCCCCCTCAAATACTAGAATTTTTTGAGGCTGCATCATTCTTCTTTTTCTTTTTTCAAGGCATTTTCTGCCCACTTTAGAAAATCTGCCGCACCCTGCTCGATAGGCAGCTGCAAAATAGCAGGACAATCATAAGGATGCATCGATAAAATCTTTTCTTGAATTTGAGGAGACAAAGAACTCTTTGATTTGATAAGTAAAATGCACTCAGCTTGCTCCTGCATTTTATTTTCCCAACAATAGAAAGATGTTATGTGAGGAATCAAGTTAACACAAGCCGCCAATTTAGCCTCGACCAAACTTTGGGCTATCTGACGCCCCACGTTTACATCCGGCGTAGTTGTATAAAAAAATGCAAAAACTGACATAAGTCCCAATCTTTCTAAATTATATCAGCTATAAAAAATGGTCGGAGCGGCGGGATTTGAACCCACGACCCCTACACCCCCAGCGTAGTGCGCTACCAGGCTGCGCCACGCTCCGATCCTTTTAATTGGCACTATAACCAGCTCTTTCTTAAAAAACAATAGACTTCTTTAAAAACACACTATTTGGGGGTAATTTTATCATGGGCTCCCGTGGGGCACCACGGGTCCAGCCCAAAGAGAACGCCGAGGGAATCCCAGAAAGGGATGCCCAGGGAAATCATGGAAATGGCAGAGTTTCCCCCACCAGAGGGGGCAAGCCCAAGAAGAGTTTATGGGTAGAAGATAGCAGAGCAGTATAAAAGGCTTAGCCTATTCTGCAGCAGGTTCTTCGCTTGCAGGAGCGGCCGAATCTTCAGCAGCAGAAATCTCTTCATCAGCTGGAGTTTCGGTTGCTGGTTCTTCTTGCGTCTCAACCACTGTTTCCACAGCTTGTACTGCTTCAGCTGCTGCTGTGGCTTCAGCCTCGGCAGCCTCACGGGCAGCTTGCTCAGCGGCAGCTTTTTTATCCATTTCAGCTTGAAGCCGTTCTTGTGCTTTGCGCTTAGGTTGATTCTTTTTGGTCAACGTTGTGAAGGGCTTCTTAGGAAGGATACCTGCCTCAGCTAAGAACAGATGGATACGATCAGAAGGTTGAGCCCCAACCGATAACCAGTACTTCACACGGTCAATTTTAAGAGTAACGCGCGCAGGATTATCTTTTTCTAAAAAGGGGTTATGAGATCCTAAGCGCTCAATATAGCGGCCATCACGAGGGCTACGCTCATCTGCCACCACAATATGATAGTGGGGACGTTTTTTTGCGCCTGCACGTGCCATTCTAATTTTTACTGCCATTTTCTTTTCCTTCTATTGGTTAAATAAACTTTTTAAACCGTTTTGCAAAAATCCTTTTTTGCCCATTTTTTGAACCCTTTTCATCATGAGGAGAGTTCCTTCAAATTGTTTTAGTAGACGATTCACTTCTTGAACAGTAGTACCAGCCCCTATGGCGATTCGTCTTTTTCGTGACGCATTTAAAATTTTATAAAAGCGCCGTTCTCGAGGGGTCATAGATTGTATAATAGCAATCTGTTTTTTTATCAAGCGATCATCTACACCTTTTGCAGGAAGCTTATCTTTTAGCTGTCCCATACCGGGCAAAAAGCTCAAAAGTCCTGAAAAACCACCCATTTTCATCATTTGCTGAAGTTGAGCAGCCATATCGCTTAGGTCGAAAGACCCCTTTTCGATCTTTCTGTTTAGCCTTTCTGACTCCTCTTTGTCAATAGTTTCGATTGCTTTTTCTACTAAAGAAACAACATCCCCTTGATCTAAAATTCGTCCTGCTACCCGATCAGGGTGAAAAACCTCTAAAGCCTCTACCTTTTCGCCCACCCCCATAAACTTAAGGGGACAGCCCGTTACGTGGCGCATTGAAAGGGCAACACCCCCGCGGGCATCGCCATCTAAACGTGTTAAAATAATGCCTGTGAGATTGAGACGATCATGGAAAGTTTTTCCCACATTGAGGGCATCTTGGCCTGTCATGGCATCCACCACTAAAAGGGTTTCAATGGGGTGAGTCAGGTTTTTAATCTGATTCAGCTCTTCCATTAAAGGCTCGTCAATATGCAAGCGGCCTGCAGTATCTAAAATCAACACATCGTAGCCCTCAAGCTTAGCTGCTTTAAGAGCACGATCAGCAATTTCTAAAGGTTTTTGGCCTTTTACGATAGGCAAACTATGGCCATTTATGGTGTGGGATAACACTTCTAGCTGCTCTTGGGCAGCAGGGCGATAGATATCTAATGAGGCCAGCAGTACCTTTTTTTTCAGTTTATCTTTCAGGTATTTCGCTAATTTCGCAGAAGATGTCGTTTTTCCAGACCCTTGAAGCCCCACCATCATGATAACAGCAGGAGGTGTGGTTGCTAGGTTAAGAGCTGTTGCCTCAGACCCTAAGACCTCAACAAGCTCATCGTATACAATTTTGGTGACAAGCTGCGCCGGCGAGATACTTTCAATGACTTTCTGTCCAATGGCTTTTTCTTTAACCTTCTCAATAAAAGTCTTCACCACGGGTAAGGCCACATCTGCCTCTAAAAGGGCAATACGAATTTCACGCAAAGCAGCTGTAACATCAGCCTCGGTAAGAGCCCCTTGACGACCCAGGTTCTTTAAAACATTCGTTAGTTTGTCAGATAAACTTTGAAACATTAGTCTTTTATTTCCGTTACTTTTCCATCTTTAAAGCAGATAGAGTGAGAAGTGAGGGCTTCATAGCGTAAAGATTTTAATCCAGAACCTTTATGGCTTCCATCACAAAAAGGATATCGCGTACTCAATCCACAGGTGCATAGAAAATAGGTTTCTCCTGCTTCCACACTTACAATAGTTCCTTTTGATGTCATCATTTTCCATGCACTTTCTTATTGCTTCCATTGGAAGATACTCTATAGTGAGCCTATGATTCAACATTTTTGTGAAATAATTGGAAAAGCACCCCTTAAGCAACTTGTCATTATTCTACATGGCTACGGGGCAAGCGGAGAAAATATTATCGGCATTGCAGATTATTGGAAATCTGCGCGTCCTCACACAATATTTGTAGCGCCCAATGCACCTGATTTCATTCCTTCAGTATATGGTTTTCAATGGTTCCCTATTGGGGATTTAAGCCCGACCATTCTGAAAGAAGGCTGTACGCAAGCTCTTCCTACAGTGGTAAAGTTTGTTCAAGAAGCTCAGCAAAAATATAACCTTTCATGGCAGCAAACAGTATTAGTAGGTTTTTCTCAGGGAGCCATGTTAG
>JBMDXI010000123.1:0-8577 GCA_048595075.1 Alphaproteobacteria bacterium | reverse complement strand
AACCAATGAGCCCATTATTTTCATTGATCCACGTTTATCAGCCATGGGTTTATACAGTTTATCTCCTACAGCCTCTCGAAGCTCAGACGATTTAACTCTCTATAATGAAACGCGCCTAAAATTAGGTATCCCCGATGGCAGTTTAGATATGGCCGTTGATAAAGCCATTCCCTTGGAAAATAATATGGATGAGCTTCATGCGATTAGTTGGACGAAAGGGTGTTATATAGGCCAAGAGCTAACCTCGCGTACCAAACATGTGGGAGAAATACGCAAAAAACTATTTCCCGTACACGTGGATGGCCCCTTACCTTCTTTCGGAGATGAATTATTTTTTAATAACGAAGTGGTAGGGGTTTTTAAAAGCGGGACGAGAAATTTAGGCCTTGCCCTTATCCGCACGGATAATTTAAGTGCCTTTCAAAATACCCCTCTGCAAGCTGCAAATGGTGCCAAGGTAATAATTACGCAACCTGTGCAATAGGAATCCTATTTAGAGCTTTTTCTATCCTTTGTTCCATGGAATAGCTTAATAGCGTGAATTTCTTTCAGAAGTTCCGCCCATAACTTACGTGTTTCTGCAAACTCTGCATCACTTTTCTTACGTGTTTCAGCAAACTCTTTGCGGTTTTCTTCAAATTGCTTTGTGTACTCAGCGTGTCTTTCTTTCATATCAGCTTTTATATCTTTGTGGATATACACAACCGCTGCGAGTGTCGTTCCGATGATTGTAAGTGCTTGTGCCCAGTCCATGATAATGCCTTTTTAATTTTTATTCTTTACCTCTTATATACCATAGGGTTTTTTTAAGCCAAGGTGCTTTGTTCTTTTTTTGTTCATTTTTTTAGGGCGATACGTAAAAGAAAAGTATTTTATGGCATCATATTATTAAGAGCTTTTTGTTGTTCATAATTCCTTCTAAAAGAAGGCTCAATATCAAAATCAACTGCAGCTTCAGAGTCAACCTTATTTTGCCTTAGGAGCCAACTGGCCACATCTTCGGTGAGAGCCTTTCTGAGAGCAGTTAAAAATTTCTTATATCGTCCTTGATCATCTAATCGAGGGTACATAAAAGTTTGAACGATTTCTGAATTATGCATACATTCTGGCTTGGTAAATAATCTAGCTTGTAGAGTACTTACTCCTGGAAAGAACCATTCTGTTTTTTCAAGACCCAAAACCTCATTACTGAGAGTAGGATTAAATTTTATGGCCTGTATAAATTCTTTAGGGAGAGAGCTTGTGGGCATTAATGATACAACTTTAGAAACCCTTCCTTCGCAACTTCGGATTGAGGCCTCCCCTAAACTAATTTCTCTGAATTTAGAGGCATTTGGGCCCAATGCTTCCTTTAGAGCGGAATAGTTAAGTTGTCGCAAGGGCTGCCCTGCAGCACCTGCAGTAGACACTAAGGTATTTATATAATCGGGATGAATGAAGAGTTGATAAAATCGACTGTTGGTTCGAGGAGGGATTTTCATTTCTTTTTCATACAGAGCTAGATATTTATGAGGATCTAATTTGAGTCCACTAAATTGGAGTTCTAAATCATGGAAAAACTTATGGATATCTTGAGGATTACTCGATCCCTTATAAAAGAATTCTACTGTGGAAGATCCTCCTGACTCAGGGCTACCAAACAGAAAAAAATTTCCATAAGGAGGAGGAGCTTTGGCGGAATAGGCAGGGTCAGAATCTAATTTTTTTTCAAAATCTAAAACCGAGTCTATACCTTGAAATATTTTATCATATACTCTTAAGACGTGGCGATTTTGATAATATTGGGAGGTTAAAATTTGACGAAGCTCAGTAAAAACATCGTATAAGAATCCAATTTCTCCTCCTACGCCATGATACAAAACCATCCAATGGGGATCAAAAAATCTCTCTTTTTCCAGAGCCTTTGTGAGCTGTTCTTTAAAAAAAAGATCGGGTTCTTCTGCGGCAAACTTTTCAACGTCAGCCGGACTCATTCCATAAGCATCTGGATAACGCCTTCTATTGTCAACCTCTATTTTTTTAGAGAGTCTGATCTCTGCCTCTACATTTTTTCTAAGGGCGGGAGTAGGGTTTCTTATATCCACTATAGGAACATAGTTTTCACCTAAACGAATTTTTAATTGCCCTTCTGAGGCGGTATAAGGATACAAGCTGGATATATCTTCGTTAGCACTATAAGACGACGGGAGAGAAGAGACAGGAATAGTACGCTTGCCTGTGATTTCTTTGCCCAGCTGAATCTTTCGTAAAACGGTAGTAGCAATCTGAGTCTCCCGAGGAGAAGAATGTGCTTCGCAAGCCCAAGTTAACCAAATCAACCCAATGAACACAAATGTTATCTTCATACATAAAACCTTAGTAAAATATTTATAAATTTGTTAAATTAAGGAACTTCATCAAAATTTTCGCGTGTTATAGCTAAATCAATTTATAAGTTTTCAGCTATATATGCCTCTCACGCTATTATTCTACACGCTCTATTTAGAACCCTTTTTATCTTTCGTTCCGTGAAACAATTTAATAGCATGAATTTCTTCTAAAAGCCTAGCCCATAATTTGCGCGCTTCTGCAGTCTCTACTTCATTCTTTCTACGGGTTTCCTCAAATTGCTTTGTGTACTCAGCGTGTCTTTCCTTTATATCAGCTTTTATATCTTTATGAATATACACGACTGCCCCGACTGTCGTTCCGATAATGGTAAATACTTGTGTCCAACCCATGATAATTCTCTCGTGTTAGTTCTTATTCTTTATCTTATATAGCTGGAAACTTATAAAATTATTACGTCGAAATTCGTCGCTGATGTATGTCCGTACATGTTCGCTCCTCATTTCTCGTCCTCATTTTAAACTTTCTCAGCTATAGCATACGGCTTTTAGAAATCCAAGGGCATTTGTTCTTTTTTTTGTTCAACTTTTTCAGGTGATACTTAAAAGAAAAGAAATTCTGCGTGAACGCCTAGCTGAACCTACGCCAACGACGAATTTTGACGTCATCACTCTTAAATTCAGCTATAGAGAGAACCCATTACACTTCATCAAAAATGTGGGCAGGCTGTCCCCATTTTTCTTCAAAAAAGTGCGTAGCATAAGGCTTACGACTGCGGGGCGCATTTTTATCAGGAGCCTCTTTTGCTTCATATCCAACCGCAATAATGGCCATAGGCACACAATCCTCGGGCAACAAAAAAAATTCTTTTGTTTTTTTCGCATCAAAACCGCCCATTTGATGAACCATCAACCCCTTGTCGACAGCCTCTAAGGCCAGACTTATAGAAGCTGCCCCTGTATCATGCTGGGCCCATCGATTATATTTTTGTGTTTTACTAAAAGTCTCACAGGCAACGGATAAAAGAAGCACAGGCGCGTGTTGAGCCCATACCTGGTTCGACGGGTCTAGGCAAGACAGCAGCTGATTATAAGCTTGCAGGGCTTTATCTTTACGACAAATAATATATCGCCAGGGCTCCTCCCCAAAGCAAGAAGGCGCCCAACGAGCTGCTTCTAAAAGTTCCTTTAATTGGCTTACAGCAACTAACTTATGCGGATCATAACTCCGCCCGCTATGTCTTTTTTGAAAAAGAATATTCATTTTTCCCCCTGGTCATTCTTAATATTATGCCTCTTTAAGCAGCAATACAATCTTCAATAAGAAAAATAACTTTTTTTCGTCCCTGCCAATGATCAATTTTTAAGGTACCGACCATATGGCAAGGGGTCGATTTATGAATATTAAAAGCTTGCGCGAGCGGCGTATCTTTGCTTCTAAAAGCAATCGCCTCTAAACGGGCCCCCTCTTCTGATTTTAAAGTACATGCCAGGTGATTTTGTCCTCGCACTTGGATAAAATCAACATAGACATAAGGGATCAAAATTTTAGGCTTAGGATTATTGACACCGAAGGGGCCCAATTGATCTATCAGCTCAACAGTTTCAAGGGTCGCTCCACTTATACTTAAAAGCGCATGAACGGAAGAAAAACTATCCTCTAAATTTTCAAAAGTGTGCTCAGTAAGGTAAGTCATAAAAGAGTCCAAATGCTCTTTCTGCAAGCTAAAACCTGCAGCCATGGCGTGCCCTCCCCCGCTAAGCAAAATATTTTTTTTATGCGCCTCTAACATTAAATGCCCTAAATGCAATCCTTTGACAGAACGAGCAGACCCTTTTCCATACCCCTCTTCATCAAAACTGATCACGCAGACTGGTTTTTCGAAATGATCCTTCAACCGGCTGGCAATAATCCCAATAACCCCAGGATGCCATTCAGTAGAATGAACGCATAGAATAGAATGCACCTGAGTAGCTTGACGGGAGGCCTGCTCCATAGCTTGGCTTAACATATTTGCCTCTAAGTTTTGGCGCGCTTTGTTGAGATCACCTAATTGCGTGGCAATTTCAAATGCCTTTGGCTGAGAAGAGGTTGTTAAGAGCTGCACTCCTAAAGAACTATCCTGCAGCCGCCCTCCTGCATTAATATGAGGGCCTAGAATGAATCCCAAGTGATAAGCCTCTAAGGGAGAATTAATCCCTGCTACCTGAGCCAAAGTGCGTATTCCTAAATTAGGACATCTTTTAAAAACTTCCATTCCTTGGCGAACAAATGCACGATTTAGCTTTATAAGGGGCGCTACATCACATACTGTTCCTAAAGCAACTAAATCCAAGAATTCTCGCAAGTCAGGAATATGGGGATAGGCCGTTTCTTTAAGTTTTTGCACAAATCCAATCAACATCATAAAGGTAACCCCTACCGCACATAAATAAGTAAGACCACTTGTGTCTGTTGGTTGATTAGGATTTATGATGAGTGTTTGGGGCAGTGAGGGAACCTCAGTGCATGCATGATGGTCAACAACAATCACATCCATTCCTTGTTGATGAGCATACGCCAATGCATCAACCGCTGTCGTACCACAATCCACCGTTATGATAAGAGAGGTACCCTTTTGATGGATTTTTTCAAAGGCGCTGATAGAAGGGCCATACCCTTCTGTCAACCGATCAGGAATATAGAAATCAACGGAATAATCTAATTTACGAAAGAAATTGATGAGAAGGGCTGTTGAAGTTGCACCGTCCACATCATAATCCCCAAATACGATCACTTTCTCACAGTTTTGAAAAGCTTGATAAAGGCGATCAACGGCAGGAAGCAAATTTTTAAGGCAGGACGGCGGAGGAATCCAATCTTTTAACTTAGGGGAAAGATAAGCTGCAGCTTCGCTGACCTGAATGTTTTGCTGGGCTAAAAGACGCGCCACAAGGTCATTGAGATTATGCACCTGCTTTAAGTGTAGATACAATCTTTCGTCAAAAGGTTGCAAGACCCATTTTTTGTTCTTATAAGATGCCCAGCTCTGGGCTTTTAATGTCTCAGGCGCAGCAAGATGTTCCATTATCGTTTAACTCCCTCTGCGTGACTCTCTCGGGCTTGACCCGAGAGTCCCCAAAACTACCCATAATACAGTTGTGGCTATGGGCCCCCGTGTCAAGCACGGGGGAAGCACAAAAGAGGAATTGAACTCTGTGTTTTTACTCATTTTAGCTATATCATTTAATTAGCTTGTAGTTTTGCTTTTTCCTGCCGTAAATCCTTCATATCTTTCTGGATTTCGTCAGGCGTCAACGGCGATTTTTCATAGGGCGGCGCCTCTGTTAAATCAGGATAACTGGTGTTACACCCCGTCAATAGAAATAAAATACTTAAAAAAATTATATGCATCATTGTATTTGTCGAACTATAGTTGAGAAAGTTCAAAATGAGGACAAGAAATTCAGAGCGAGCAGAACGTCAGCTATATACTCTGAATTTGTCGTTCATATTGGGAGTATGGTCTATTTTTTAATGTTTGACAAGAAACTCCAATAGGAAAAATTTTTAGCGAATAGATAAGACCACTAAATCAGGTTCTGAAACGGTGGTGTAGTCTAACTTTTCAGGGTCTTCTAGTTGTTCTAATCCCTTGCGACGTAAAGAAAGAGGCTCAATTTCAAACACAGCTTTATGATGCTCAGCATCATAGGATTTGGGCGTCACTTTTACCCATTTTTTATGAGAAATATTTTTAGATTTAAAGGAAAGGACGCCATTGAGTTGCTGCCCCTTCCCCCGTGTCCAATAAGAAAAAAGCTTACTCAGCTTACTGGCCTTTGTTGAATACTTGGGTTTTTCATCAGATATATAAACGCTTTTCGGTGAAAAGGTATTTATTTCAACAGAATAGCGTGTTGGCCCTGAATAAGAAGTGGAGGCAATTGGAGAGAAAACCCCCTCCGCCCCTGACAGAGAATACAGACGAACTGCCCCTCGGTTATATTGGGCAATTACATATCCTGTAATTAAAGATGCCACCATAATTAAAATAATAGTCAAAATTTTCATGGACCCTCCTTTTAGCAAGAGGGTTGAAGATATATCTTTCCGTTTTTATAGCCAATGGCTTTCTCCCCCTGCAAAATATTTAAAGCATTATTTCCAAATACTTCTCGCCGCCATCCTTTTAAAAGAGAATTTTCTTGTGGACTCTGCGCGAATTCTTCTAAATTTTGCTGTGTACTTATAAGCTTAGGAACTATCTTAAGATCTTCAGCCACTTGTTTCAATAGAATTTTTAAAAGATCAGCTTGGGGTAGATTTTTAGGACGACCGTTATTTCTGGGAGGACAAAAAGGTTGGTACCGTTCAATCGTTTCTTTAATAATAGTTGCCTCAGCGCTTACTTCAGAAGGCAAAATTGCCCTTATATCTCTCACGGTAAGAGGATTTTTTCTGGCTAGATCAATGATAATTTCATCCTTTAAAATACGACTTCTAGTCATATTTCTTTGTTGAGCCATCTCTTCCCGCCAGGCTGCAATCCCTTGCAGATTTTGCCAAAACTGCGGATCAGAAGAAAAATTACCCACTTTAATACGCTGCCATCCCTCAGATGGAGAATGCATATAAGTAGCTGGCGCAAGTAAAGTATCTATTTCCTCCTGGATCCATTTAATTTTAGGGCCAGCCTGCTCTGTAAGGTGAGTATAAAGACCAAAAAGATACTCCACATCAGCCGCTGCATAATCTAAATGTTTGGTTGTAAGGGGCCTTTTTTCCCATTCTGTATAAGACACATCTTTCGCGACAGCCTTATGCATAATAGCCTGTACAAGTTTTTCATAGGCTATATTTTCCCCATACCCACACACACTAGCCAGCACCTGTGTGTCCGCAATAGGAAAAGGAACTTCACCCCATAAATGAAAGAAAATTTCCAAATCTTGACGCGCAGCATGAAAAATTTTTAAAATAGCAGGATTATATAAAAGACCCTGTAAGGGGGCTAATGATTTAATTGCCAAGGGGTCGATCAAGGCAATAGTATCCTCTGTCGCTATTTGCACAAGACATAGTTTAGGCCAGTAAGTCGTGACCCGAGCAAATTCTGTATCTACCGCTAAAAAAGGACTGCTGGAAGCTAAGGTACAAAAATCTTCCAAAGCACCTGTATCTGTAATAAGTAATGTCTTCATAATTATATTTTATGTAGGAGCTACAATTATTAGTTAGCCCTGACTGACAGGGTAAGTTTACAAGAGGCTCCTGGGTTATTTATAAGCTATATATAAGAATTTTAGAAATTAATCAATTTTCATTTGCATAATGAGAAAAATATTATTATATGTAGAATTAAGCTCTTATATTGTTTTTTTAATGTTACTTTATAAGAAATTCTATAATTTAACCCGACTTTAAAGGATTGATAATGGCTCGCGTCACCACTGAAGATTGTATTAATAAAATTCCAAACCCTTTTGATCTTGTTTTGCTTGCCTCTCATCGAGTCCATGAAATTTCAGCAGGATCACCCCTCACTATAGATCGCGATCATGATAAAGATACTGTCGTTGCATTAAGAGAAATCTCTGAAGAAACTATTTCCATTCAGAAATTAAAAGAATCTACTATTAAATCCCTTCAAAAATATGTGGAAAGTGACGATGAAGAAACGCCTTTCCTTGATGAAATGCTAGCTGAAGAAAGCCATTGGCTGCATGGACAAGAAGCTGGTAATATTGCAGAAGAGCTGAAAGAAGATGATCTTTCAGTAACAGATGAGTTAGATGCTGATACAATGGAAAGTGATATAGAAGAAGCCCTTTCTAGGGGATAGCAAAAAGCGCACGCGTAATATTATGTATGGGAGAGAAAGCTCTATAAGAGCTTTTTTCATTTAGTATGAAAGATAAAGTTGACTCTCTTGCCAACAAAATATTGGGATACAATCCCCAAGCAGACATACCTCTTTTATATAAAGCATTTGAATTTGCTACCCATTACCATGAAGGCCAGAAAAGAGCCTCTGGCGACCCTTACATTGTTCACCCCATAGCAGTAGTTGAAATCCTGTGCGACTTAAAAGTTGATATGGTATCGATCATCGCTGGGATGCTTCATGATACAGTTGAAGATACAGCAGCTACCTCCGAAGATATTCGACGCGAATTTGGGGAAGAAGTACAAAAATTAGTCTACGGTGTGACTCAGTTAGCCCGCATCTAATTTCAAGCCCTTGATACAAAACAAGCAGAGAATTTT
>JBMDXI010000122.1:0-8589 GCA_048595075.1 Alphaproteobacteria bacterium | reverse complement strand
ACTTTTTTGAACCCTATTCCTTCCTCTTTTTTTACTTTTAACACTTTTTCTCGGAAGTCTCTTGAGTATGCCATGGCTCTCCTTTTTTTCTTTTTTCCTGACTTCCATTACTATACTACTTTTATATGGGATTGACTATATTACTTTCCTGAACACTTCCTCGTACAGGTAAATTGATTATAAGAATTAATAGTATTAAAAATTTCTTCATCTTTTTTCTCCTTCATCCAGAAGAAATTTAATAGAAAATAAAAAATTTTACAATCCTCTTTTAATCACTAAATTTCCGGGTGAGAAAAGATAAGGGGGATGGTTCTAGGCTCCTATAGAAGGCCGTTGTCAGGACGAATCTTAATTTATAAAATAACTAACCTCGAGCCTCTGCCTCAGCTAACCTTTCTCTAGCCACTCCAGGCAAGTCAAAAAAGTTCCTAACGTGCATCGAGGTTGGATCAGGGAAATAGCCTCTCATAGGCTTCATGTAATGGCACATGGTCAGGAAATCGCTGGCATAAGCATATTTGAGAGAAGCTTCATAATCAGCATACTTGTGGTCAGATAGCAAGGCATAAGCTTCACTTAATATAGAGTAATCATTAAAGTGCTCAGTCTTGAGAGATTCCACTAATTCTTCAGCTAAAGCTTTATTTGCCATAATCTCTATTTTAACCTTTTGCATGGCTAGCCCATATTTTTTTACATCATCTACAGCTTTTTTATAAGCTTCCATGTTACGTGCATAGTCAGCGAATCGAGCGTTATTAATTTTCACTAGCTGCTTTAGTTCATTTAAAACTTCTTTAGGGTTTTTTGTTGTTTCCTGTCTTCCAGGAATATCACCTGCTACAGCGCTAAAAATATAAGTTATTGCCAATAGAAAGGGTAAAAATTTATTCATAGTTTGCCTCGAATTATTCTTTTAATTATTTTTTATCAATAATTTCCTAATCATAGCATATAAAAATGTTTAGACAACTGAAAATCCAACAACTTATATCTATAATATATGGGAATTCTATATTTCATCCTCTTTTGGTATGAATTCCACTATAGGCATCCTTCTTGAGGTTGTGGTATAAAAAAGCATGCAAAAAAAAGAATGTCTCTACTTAATTGATGGGTCTGGCTTTATTTTTAGGGCCTATCATGCCTTACCCCCTTTAAACCGTGCAGATGGCACTCCCATTGGGGCGGTGTTAGGGTTTTGTAATATGTTGGCCAAATTGTTGAAAGATATGCAGGCCCATCATATTGCTGTGGTTTTTGATGCAGATCGAAAAACTTTTCGCCATGCTATTTATGCAGATTATAAGGCTAATCGCGCGGAAACTCCTGAAGACCTTATCCCCCAATTTAAAATTATCCGCCAAGCTTGTCAGGCTTTTGGCATCCCCTTTGTTGAGCAGCAAGGGTTTGAGGCGGATGATATTATTGCCACTTATACAGCCCAAGCCTGTCAACATCATATGGATGTAGTTATTGTGTCGTCAGACAAGGATTTGATGCAACTTGTAACCCCTAGCGTACGTCTTTTTGATCCTATCAAAAGCCTTTTTATTGACGAGGCGAAAGTTGTAGAAAAGTTTGGCGTCCCCCCTTCCCAACTTGCAGATGTCCAAGCTTTAGCAGGGGATACTTCAGATAATATTCCGGGCGTTCCAGGTGTCGGTCTTAAAACAGCAGCGCAATTAATTCAAGAATTTAGCACTCTGGAAAATTTACTCAACCATACCCACAAAATTCCTCAAGCCAAAAGACGTGAGACCTTAGAATCTTTTGCAGATCAAGCACGGCTTTCTAAAAAGCTAGTCCTTCTGGATCACAAAGCCCCTACTTCCCTCTCATTAGATGATTTGAAACCTCAAATATATACTGAAACTTTGAGACCTTTTTTGAAAGAACAAGGCTTTAGAAATTTAGAAAATAGATTATTGGGGGAAGCCACAGCTGCATCACCCTCTCTTCCCTCAAAAAAATATGAAACGGTTACTACCCTTGATCAACTAAAAGTATGGGTGAAAAAACTATCCAGCAGCGCCATTATTGGGTTTGATACAGAAACAGACAGTCTGAATGCGATGCAGGCCCAGTTAGTAGGAGTATCGTTTTCTATAGGTCCTTATGAGGCATGCTATGTTCCCCTGCATTATAAGAAAGACTCTCTTTTATTAATTGATATTGCATCTCACCATGGAACTCTTTTTCTTAAAGAAGTGTTACCTCTTATCCAACCGGTCTTAGAAAATTCTAAAATCTCTAAAGTGGGGCATAACATTAAATACGATAAGCTTGTTCTTAAAAAATACGGAGTTGAGGTTAAGAATTATAATGACAGCATGCTTTTGTCCTATCTTCTTTTTGCTGGCAGACAAAGCTTAGACCATGTAGTGCAAGAACAATTTAACCATACAATGACTTCTTTTAAAGAACTGACTGGTTCTGGGAAATCAGCCCTGACTTTTAATGAAGTCCCTTTAGATAAAGCCACTCACTACGCGTCAGAAGATGCTGATTATACACTACGCCTTTATCACTTGTTATATCCCCAATTAACTTCAAATCTTACAAAACTCTATGAAGACATTGATCTTCCATTAGTAGATGTTCTGGTACGCATGGAAGAAGCTGGTATTAAGGTGGATGCCTCCCAATTACAAAAACTGTCGCAAGTTTTTGAACAAGAACTTAGTGAAATAGAAAAAGAAATTTTTAAGCTAGCGGGTAGCAAGTTTAATGTGGGGTCGCCTAAGCAATTAGGAGAAGTTCTCTTTGATAACCTAAAATTAGGGACAGGTAAAAAATCTAAAACAGGCGCCTATGTTACCAGCTCTGATGCGTTAGAGGAGTTAGCCAATGAACATCCGCTGGTGGAAAAAATCTTAGAGTGGCGGCAGATTGCTAAACTCAAAAGTACCTATACAGATGCTCTGGTGCGGCAAATTAATCCGGTAACACATCGCATTCATACCTCGTATGGGATGGCTATTACGTCAACGGGGCGTTTATCCTCCTCAGATCCCAACTTGCAAAATATCCCTATTCGCACCCCTGAAGGCCAAAAGATACGGCGCTGTTTTGTGGCTGAAAAGGGTCACAAGCTTTTATCATTTGATTATTCCCAAATTGAATTACGTTTACTGGCCCATTTTGCCCATATTCCCCAGCTAGAAGTTGCTTTTAAAGAGGGGATAGATATTCATACGCTGACCGCCAGTCAGGTTTTTAATATTCCCTTAAAAGAAATCACACCTGTTATCCGTAATAAAGCAAAAGCAATCAATTTTGGTATTATCTATGGTATCAGTCCGTTTGGACTAGCAAAACAACTTAAAATCAGCCGCGAGAAAGCTGCTGAATATATTAAGCTTTATCATGCCCAATATCCTGGGATTACAGAATACATGAAGCATATGGTTGAATTTGCTCAACAACATGGGTATGTAGAAACCCTGTGGGGGCGTCGTTGTTATATTCCCAACATCCAGGCGAAAACACCTACATTGCGGGCTTTTGCAGAAAGACAAGCTATTAATGCCCCTCTCCAGGGGACAAATGCTGATCTTATCAAAAAAGCAATGATTGAAATTGATGCATGGTTAAAAAAGCACCAATTCAAAACAAAAATGTTGCTGCAAGTTCATGATGAGCTTATTTTTGAAAGTCCTGATGACGAGATAGAAAAGATTCAACCATCTATTCAATCCATGATGGAATCTATCGAAAAGCTAAAAGTGCCCCTTTTAATTGGGGTAGGTAGTGGATCTAATTGGCAGGATGCACATTAACATGACTCACTTTAAAATATCGATTTTAAGTTCTTCTTTACAAAAATCCATGATTGAAACAGGAGTGTGGAAAGAAGCCTGTCCTATTTCGCTGGGGCGTTTACGTGAGGTGCAAGTATCTTATTACACTTTTAAAGGAACAATCCATCATGGCTCTCTTGTAGTGTTGGACGTTGTTGCCCCTTATGTGCAAAAGATTTTTAAGGCTCTTTTTAAGAAAAAATTTCCTTTTGACCACATAAAGCCCATCGATTTTTACCAAGGGAATGATGACGCGTCGATGGAAGCAAATAATTCTTCAGCCTTTAATTACAGGCCTATTGCAGGGACCTCTACTTTATCCCTTCATTCTTATGGAATTGCTATTGATATTAATCCGATACAAAACCCATTTGTAAAAAATGCCCAGAAACATCCTGAAAAAAGCTGCAGCATACTAGAGGTTTGGCCCTCTGGAGGGCCTGCTTTTTTAAATAGAGCCCGGTTAAAAGCAGGCATGGTCGAACCTATAGTAGATATTTTCTATAAGCATGGCTTCAGAAGCTGGGGAGGACATTGGGAAACCCCTATTGATTTGCACCATTTTGAAGTGTGCCGCAATATAGCAGACTTTCTTGCGGCGGTTTCTGAGGAAGAAGGTAAGAGATTTTTTGATGCTTATGTCAAGCAAGACAAGGCGTTGAATGATATTGATCTTTTAGGTTTATACCAGAAAGGCCTGTCTCAGATAGAAGCGGTGTTAGCTAAACTTTTATAGAGCCCTAGCTCCTTTTCCGCCAAGCCTAAAGGGGGTTAAGTTTTTTGGATGTAAGGAGGAACTTTTGGAAATTTATTAAAATTCATTCCTTCAATCTTGCCAACAGGGTTGACTTCAACAGAAGTTATTCTTACTCTGGAAATTATGGTAAAGTTCTTAAAATTTTTTCTCCTGCTTCTTATTTTTCCCTATTTTTCTCATGGGTTAGGAGACAATCTATATCAAGTTAAGTCAGGGCTTATTTTAGGGGAAAGTCACGATGGAATTTTTTTTGGGCTCCATCGGGTGGATAATGATCCTGAAGCTCTTCAATTCTGGAAGGAATTTGAAAGAAGAGAGACAAGTACGAATAGCAGGGAATATAGACAATTACTAGATGTGAAAGGCAAAGAAGACCCTGAGTGCCCCCATCTTCCCGTGAAGTCTGCTACCCAAGGATATGCTTCGTGGCGTGGATTGAATAACGAAGGGGAAAAATGGATAGCCTACGTGACAAAAAAATGGGAGGAAAATCCCTATAATTTAGAACCTTATGATATAGAAATGGTGGTTCCCGTTCTGACTCAAAAAGGCGCCCCGATGACGTCTCATATGGGGATTAATCGTTGTTTTGGCTATATGGCCGAACGTCTTAAAACAGGTAATAAAATAGCTTTTCCTATTCACAAAAATTTAGCACCCAAAATTCATGCCTTTGGGGCTAAATGCATGGTTAATCTGTATCCTGAAAAACTCTACATGATTACCTACCCTCTCTTCATGATGGCTTATATTACAAAGCGAGCCCTTCCAGAGCATGTATATTTAGAAATGGCTTTGCCAGAGAATAGGGAATATGTGAGAGATGAGATTGTCGGTAGCACACGCCAAGGATCACAATGGATGAAATTGTTTTCTGAAGCAAGACAATTACCAGAGGGCTTAGCAAGAAAAGAACTTGAAGAAAGAGGTGCTCGTACCCGAGACACCCAGGTAGCGGCGATACAAGAAATCATTTTGGCTCCCACTTCACTTCCCTCCCCCATAAAAGAGGACATAAACGGGGTCACCATATGGGATGCTAAGAGACAAGATGTTGTTTTTAAGTGGGACAGTGGACATGACGGAAAAAAGGAAGCTATTCAGGTAAATGGACATACATTAATAGGAGAAAAAGAATGCGCTCCCTATCAATGGTTCACTCATATAGATCGTTTGGCTGGGCTGGGGTATATGGCCGTGGACTTGAAACCTCTGGCAGATTTTCTCCCTCTTAAGGATAGACGCTAATCGAATGAGAATACTCAACTTACAGAAGTTATCTAAAAGCATATAATGAGGGCTTTGGAAAATTCTCACTTTGGTCTTAAAAACGCAATTTCACATTGGAGGTGTGGGGGTGCCATGGGTAATGTCGCAACTTGTTTAAATCCCCTCCACGTATCGAGTATGCTAAAGCAGTCGTGATTTCTGTTCAAGATTTTTTAAACCGCTATCAGAATCATCATCGCTTGCACATAAAGCGCTTGATGGAAGACTATCTTCATCTTTCACCAGAATTTTTAATGGCCCATCCTGACCATCTGTTGAGCGATTTGGACGTAACAAGATTGGAAGATAAGGTAAAAAGGCTTCTGCAAGAAGTGCCCTTAAGTCGCCTTTTAGGGTATCGAGAATTTTGGAGTTTAAAGTTTTATTTGTCTGACGCTACATTGGATCCACGACAAGATAGTGAAACGATGATAGAAACTATTCTTAAATATAGGCCCCTTACAGAAGAGCCCTTACGTATAGTAGATTTGGGCACAGGAACCGGTTGCCTTATCATTAGTCTGCTAACTGAGTATCCTTATGCATCAGGAGTAGCCGTAGACATCAGTAAGGAGGCATTAACTACAGCGCAGAAAAATGCTCAGCTTCACCACGTAGAAGATAGACTAGCGTTTCATGAAGGTAGTTGGCTGGAGGGTTTAACGGGCCTTTTTGACATCATTGTGTCGAATCCCCCTTATATTTCAGAAAATGACTATCAATATCTTGATGCAGCTGTTAAAAACCATGATCCTTTAAGGGCCCTTATCCCAGGCAAAAGTGGCTTAGAGGCCTATGAAGAAATCATCCCATCGGCGAAATCTTTTTTAAAACCACATGGTCTGTTAGTATTGGAAATAGGGTCTACACAGGCAGGAAATGTTTTAGAGTTATTGCAGACTCATAATTTTCACCACCCGAAAGTCTATCAAGATTTAAGTGGAAAAGATCGATGTGTTGTAGGGGTAAAAAATTAGCTATACTTTTACCGTTCTTTCTTATTCTTCCGAATCGGAATCTTTCTTTGCCTTGGGGTTCTTTTTTTCTAAAGCTTTTAATCTTGCCTTTCGAAGTTCTTCTGGATGTAAGGGACGAGAGGTTTCATCAGGGCCTGCTTGGTTGGTTGCTGCAGCTTCTTGGCGGCGTCTTGCCTTTTCTTGATCCGCATGGAGAGAGGCCTCATAAGCTGCATCTTGTTTCGCTCTTAAATGACGGGTGGTGCTTAAATCTTCACTTGCTGTCCCTAAGTGAACAAGACTGGAAGATCGACTACGTGATGCCGCCCGTGCCCCAGAAGTTAGAGGAGAATCTCCTCTCACCTTTGCTACAAAGGGTAAGACTTGACTTTCTTGAGCTTTCTTCAAATCTTCAACAAGAGGTTCAATAATAAACTCATTGATAACCATTTGATTATTATCTTGTGCTAAATAGGCTTCTTTTTCTGACCTATCAAGGAAAGGTAGGTTCTCTTGAACATATCTGTTCAGGATTTTTCCTGCTTCCTCAGCAGTTGTTTCACCAACCTTATATCCGTTTCTCACTAATATTTTTGCTATAAACTCTGCTCTCTTAGGGTCTAAAGTGAGACGAGCTAAAAAGTCAGACCGCTCTTGGTTTAAATTAGAGGCCCCAAAAATATCTGCAAATTCTGCAAGATGCAATTCACGTAAGGCCAAGAAGATACGTTCGTTAATGCCAGCCACACAACTGAGAGAATTATTTCCATCGTAGGCTGTGAGGGAGTCTTCTATAAATCCTGCAGCCCAAGCATTTAACTGTTTTTTGTGAAGCTTAGTCATAAAAGAATAAACAAGTGTTAAATCATCCCACTTAATGGCATTTATCAAGGCGTGTGATAATGCATTTCTTTGTTCTTTTGTAAATGTTGATAGTCTCTTGTTATGATCGATATAACTTTCAATAAAGGCTTCAATTCGTTGACGGCTTACAACAGTTTGTCCTGCCATTTTTTCTTTAATCAAAGCGCGTGTTCGTTTAATGGTAACCCCTTCTTCGCGCCCATCTTCTCTTCTCGTCGTACCTGCTGCTTTTGCCACATTATGTACCTGAAAGGCGCCAGCCTGGCGGGGGACATCTCTTTGTTGAGGGGTTTCTTCATGAAGAAATCTTCTAATA
This sequence comes from Alphaproteobacteria bacterium, assembly GCA_048595075.1. GTDB lineage: Bacteria > Pseudomonadota > Alphaproteobacteria > UBA7879 > UBA5542 > JBAWWO01. The sequence continues at coordinate 621 of JBMDXI010000122.1, read as the reverse complement.
TACTCCAATCTGTTACTCTCGGTCAGTTCTCCATTTTGCTGAGCAGCCTCTAATCTCCTCTGAACATTTTCAACAGCTCTTGCTCTTTGTGGCGCTGGTATTGCAGTGATCGTTGCAATAATAGATACCTTATTCATTAAATTTAGATTATCTCTAAAAAATGTAGATGCTAGTCTTAACACTTCCTCTCTTTCAGGTGCGGGAATTTTAGCTAATACCCAAAGACCCCTATCTAGCTTCCCCTGATGGTTTTTAAATAACAGGAGGGCTTTTTTTGTGACATCATCTCTATCTGCGGGGCGAATTTCGTTTATTTCTTTTAGGATAGAAATGCGTACATGCGCCTCCATATCGCTCCCAAAGCATTTAAGAGCGGTATTTACCGTACCCTCTAGTTGATCTGAGGGAGTATTTTTAAGAATATTCACGATAGCTAAACGATCAATTATATCCATATCGCTCCCAAAGCATTTAAGAGTGGCATTTACCACAGCTTCTATTTTATCTGAGGGAATATTTTGGAGTTCATCCATGATATGTGCAAGGATTACCGCATCTGCATTGTCCGCTGAGAGTAGGAGACGAGCAGCTTTTACTATTTTATTTCTTACAACTGGAGGC
>JBMDXI010000121.1:0-5354 GCA_048595075.1 Alphaproteobacteria bacterium | reverse complement strand
ATTTCGACGTAATAATTTTATAAGTTTCCAGCTATATAAGGAATCAGCTATAAGCAATATATAAGCTTCCCACTATATATTTTAGGATGGATTATTCAATAAAGCTGCGCAATTTACGTGAACGACTAGGATGTTTTAGTTTGCGCAGGGCTTTTGCTTCAATTTGGCGAATACGCTCACGCGTTACTGAAAATTGTTGCCCTACTTCTTCTAGTGTATGATCGGTGTTCATACCGATACCGAACCGCATTCTTAATACACGCTCTTCCCGGGCTGTTAAAGTAGCCAATATCCGCGTTGTCGCTTCGCGCAAATTAGAATGGATCGCTGCATCTAAAGGAATGATTGAATTTTTATCTTCAATAAAGTCCCCTAAATGGCTATCATCTTCGTCTCCCACTGGAGTTTCCAAACTAATAGGCTCTTTCGCTATTTTCAACACCTTGCGGATTTTATCCAAAGGCATGGACAGCTTTTCAGCTAATTCTTCAGGGGTTGGCTCACGCCCGATTTCATGCAACATCTGACGCGAAGTACGTACCAACTTATTAATTGTTTCAATCATATGAACAGGAATGCGAATTGTACGGGCTTGATCCGCAATAGACCGTGTAATAGCCTGACGAATCCACCAAGTGGCATAGGTTGAAAATTTATATCCCCGACGATATTCGAATTTATCAACAGCTTTCATGAGACCAATGTTTCCCTCTTGGATCAGATCCAAGAACTGCAATCCACGGTTCGTGTACTTTTTAGCAATAGAAATCACCAAGCGTAGGTTTGCTTCAATCATTTCTGTTTTTGCTTTATTTGCTTGGCGTGCACCCCGCTGTACCATCGCCACAAGCGCCTTAAAATCTTTCAAAGAAAGATCAAATTGTTGAGGCACAGCTTGAATCTTTTGCACAATATCCTTTACACTTTGAGAAGTGGCAAACTTTTTCCAAGCGTCCCCTTTAGATAGTAAATCTTCCAGCCATAGCTCATTTAATTCGTGATCAGTATAAGCCTTAATATAATCATCACGCTTAATTCCCACAGATTCTGCTTGATTTAATAGTTCTAATTCTAAAGTAGTGATACTTTTATTATATTCATTGAGTTCAGCCGTTAATTCCTCAATACGCTGGTTATTCAAGCGTAGATCACGGATAGTGTCTACTATCTCTTCTTCAATCTTATGATGTTGATCCAAAATATTTTGAGGCGGAACTTTATTTTTAGACGTATAAGACAATCTTTCAAGGCGGGTGGCCTTTAGCTCTTTATTGAGTTTTTCTATCTTTTGAAGAGCCTCTAAAATTTTAGGCATTGCCGTTTCTTCCAGCAGTGCTAGTGAAATTACTTCAGAATCGGCCTCTTCCTCTACCTCTTCTGCAATTGTAGCTTCATCCCCACTTTCATCTTCATCTTTCTCTTCATGAATAGACGTTTTTTGAGAGGCTTCTTCTTTAGCAGGCTTCGTTGTATTTTCGGGTACTTTTGCAGTAGGAACTAAAGGAATTTCATCAATAAATGATGAATCTGCAACTGCATCATCATCAAAAGGAATATCTTCTTCATAAGGGGCTTCTAAAGAGACGATATCGCGCAGTAGAATTGTCCCTTCTTTTAAGGCGCTTCCCCACTCTAAAATTGTTTCGATAGTACGCGGGCTTGAATAGAGAGCGCGCGTCATCATTTCCCGTCCGCTTTCTATACGCTTAGCAATCTCAATTTCCCCTTCTCGAGATAAAAGTTCTACGCTTCCCATTTCTCGTAAGTACATGCGCACGGGGTCATCAGTACGACCGGCGGCAGAATCAGCAGTTAAATCTAACCCTTCTGCTTCTTCTGGTTCATCCAATGGTCCTGCGAAGGCAGCCCCTGCCTCCCCTTCACCGTCGGTGACATCAATGCCCATATCGGCCAATGTTTCCAAAAGCAGTTCTCTCGACTCTTCAGCATTTTTTGCTTTTCCAATGGCATTGGTAATTTCATCTTGCGTCACAAAACCTTTTTGCTTAGCTGCGTCTAATAATTTTTTAATGTCCGCAGACATTTGTTTTTTTTCCAACGGTGTAATGTCTTCCTGTTCCTGACCATCTACAAAAGGTTGATCTTCTATTATTTGTGTCATTTGAGCCCTTTCTTTACAGCCATCAACTGTACCATACATTATATTTAAATCAAATCGTCTTTTTCATCGGTTAGAGGCGTTGAAAATACTTCTTTCAGTTTTTTAAAACGACTCCAAGATTCCTTGGAAAAATCTCGAGAAAGTTTTTCTTTGGCAAAACTTAAATCAAGGGATGCTTGATGTTTCGCTTGCGTTGCTGTCAGAACCATTTTCCAGGTGTTTAGCAACTCTACCTTATCATCTTGAAAAATGAAAGGTGCATGAACTTTTAACTCAAGCGATTGCGCTTGCGTAGAAAAAGTATCTAACTTCCTTTCTCTTAAATAATCATCCAAAAGCAATTTTTCAAGGGGTTTATGCTCATGAAAGTAAAATAAAATATTTTCCTGTAAAGTCAGGTACATAGAGTTATTAAAATGAAGACACCCAAACTCCTCATGAACATGTTCAAGCAAGTCAGGATGGTAGAGAATGGTGGCAATTAAAATACGCTCTTGCAGATCAAGAGAATTGAGTCTTTTTAAGGCCACAGCGGGGGTTTGAGCACTTTTAGGGTGTTTGGGATCACGACTCCATAGGAAAAACTTATTTTTAAGATCATATCCATAGAAAGTACGGACCTGCGGATCACCTATACTTTGCACTGCTTGGTTAATTTTTTTCTGAAGAAGGGCTTTTTTCTCAGGTGTTTTTTTCGAAAATCCCTCTAAAAGAGTTTGCCACAAGACTTCACTTAAAGGCATAGCATCATTCTTCATCTTATCCCATTGGACGAGGCCTTTTTTCTGAATAAGAGTATCGGGGTCTTCCCCTTCGGGCAACCTCAGAAAATTAAGAGAAAAACCTGCTTTCAATAAGGGGAGCACTTTTTCTGCAGTTCGATGGGCTGCCCGCTGGCCTGCGTTATCCCCATCAAAACACAGCAAAGGTTCAGGATATATTTTCCATAAAAGTTGGATTTGATCTTCAGTTAAAGCCGTGCCCATAGGGGCTACCACTCGTTCATATCCTTGTTGGAATAGACTAATAACGTCCATATACCCTTCTACGACAACAATAGGTTTATCCCGTTGAGAAGAAGCCACAGCTCGATGCAAGTTAAAAAGGGTCTTTCCCTTATCAAACACAGGTGTCTCAGGAGAGTTCAAATACTTGGGCTCCCCTGCCCCTAAAATGCGCCCTCCAAACCCTATAACTTTGCCTTGACGATCTTGGATCGGAAACATAAGACGGTGACGAAATTTATCATAGGATTCCCCGCGGTCTGTCATACTCAACAAGCCTGCCTGCTGAATGGTTTCTAAGCTATATCCTTTTTTTAAAAGATATTCTTTCAACGCGTTTCCTAAAGATGGCGCATACCCCAATCGAAAAGTCGGAATTGTGAGCGGACTGAGATGCCGGGTATTCAGAATGTAATCGCGGGCTTCGCTTCCCCCTGACAAGGACAGCTGATCTTGAAAATATTGACAAGCATCTTCAAGGACTGCCAAAAGTCTTTCTTGGAGGGATTTTTCTTGGTGAGATTTTGGCGTAAATTGGGGCAGAGAAATTCCCGCAAGTTGTGCAGCTTGGCGAACCGCTTCAGAAAATTCAAGGTGCTGTTGAAACATGAGAAAGTCAAAAATAGACCCGTGCGCCCCACACCCAAAGCAGTGATAAAATCCTTTTTGATCATTCACTGTAAAAGAAGGTGTTTTTTCCTGGTGAAAAGGGCAGCACCCAACAAATTCATGCCCTCGTCTTTTTAAAGGCACTGACTTGCTAATAAATTCCGATAGGGTTAAGCGTGATTTAATCTGTTCAAGCACCGCGTCTTGGGTCATCGCAATACTCTCTAAAGGCTCGATAACCTTTCTTTTACTAAAGAAGAGGCCTTTCCAAAATCCATTTGTCCTGCATAATTTTGTCTTAAGAGAGTGATAACAGCCCCCATATCTTTAATCGAGGTTGCCCCCGCCTCATGGATAGCCTTTGTAATAGCTTCTTTCATCTCGGTGTCACTGAGTTGGGTAGGTAAAAAGGAGTAAATAATCGCGATTTCTTTTTCTTCTTTTTCCGCAAGATCCGCGCGATTTCCCTGTGTATAAAGGGCAATGCTTTCTTTACGCTGTTTAATCATCGTTTGCATTAACTGCACAATCTGATCCTCAGGAATGCCGTCTGTAAGACCTTTTGGGCGACTATCAATATCTTTCTGCTTGATAGCAGCCAAAACCATTCTAATAACTGAAAGCTGCTCTGCATCATTGCTTTTCATAGCCTCTTTCATAGCAGTGGTGAGACGTTCTCTTAACATATATTACCCTTTCTTAAGCTGTAGAGGTTAGCTAGACTCTTCGATGACACTCGGAAAGTAGACTTCACACTCTACGCTAATTTTTTTGAATTTAGCTATAGCAGGAAGCAACTTTATCCTGGAAACGCTTTACCCTATTTATAAACTACCTGTAACTACTTTGCAAAGGAATATATAGCTAGACAGGTTTAAAAGGAGTACAAGAAAAGAGGAGCGAATATGGAGTAAACCTTCATCAGCGACGATTTCCGATGTCATACTTTTATAAGATGTCGGCTATAGCTTAGGTTTTAAAATTAAATAAGCCCACTACCTCTGCCATGGTTGCTTCCATAAAGTCTTTATCATTTCCTTCTAGCATGATGCGTACAAGCGGCTCTGTCCCTGAGGGGCGCACAACCAAGCGCCCTTTCTTTTTTATGACCTGCTGTTCAATCTTAGCGAGCGCCTTTTTAATTTCTTCCTGTTGAAGAATTTTCTTATCTTTAAGCTGAATATTTTTGTGTAATTGCGGAACAACTTCAAAAACTTTCAACACTTTGCTAGCAGGTTGGCGACTATGCCTTAAAATAGCCAATACTTGCAGAGCAGCAACTAAACCATCCCCTGTGGTTCCATAATCACGTAAGATAATGTGGCCTGAGGGTTCTCCCCCAATATTACAACCGTGTTTTTCCATTTCTTGGGCTACATACCGATCCCCCACCGCAGCACGAAAAAGGAAAAGACTATGGGTTTTTAGATAGTTTTCTAACCCCAGGTTAGACATAACTGTTCCCACAATGCCTGATCCTTGAAGACGACCCCATTTTTTCCACCATGTGGCAATCAAGGCCATAATTTGATCACCATCAACAATCTGACCTTGCTCATCTACTAAAACAACTCTATCTGCATCGCCATCCAAAGCAATTCCTAAATTAGCTTTATGTT
>JBMDXI010000120.1:0-5093 GCA_048595075.1 Alphaproteobacteria bacterium | reverse complement strand
CGGATGTAACAGAGGTGAGTAACCCTGCAACAGAAATGGAACCCTATCGTCTATTAAATGATAAAGGCTTACTCAGTAGTGTCATGATGGCTCATGTGGTTAATGGAAAAATGGATAACACTAACCGTCCTGCCTCTGTCTCAAAGATTATTAATGATACTGTGCGCCAATACTTAGGCCAAGACAAGTGCAAATGGTCGGGGCTCTGCTTATGCGATGCTTTGGAAATGAAAGGATTGCATAAATGGTATGAGGCTTCTTTTCCGTCTAGTTCTGTAGAGGAGGTTGGGGACGACTCTAAAGATAGGTATTGGAAAAGAATTATTATAGATGCAATAATGGCTGGGCAAGACTTATTGCTTTTATGTAATGTAGGGGCTGCTTTTATAAGGAAAGCTATTGAGTGGGTTAAAGAAGCGGTTAACACCCATGAAGAGCTTAAGACCAATATTATAGCAGCTTATAATCGTATCATTGCCCTTAAGAAAGAATACGGAATTATATAGTTGGAAACTTATAAAATTATTACGTCGAAATTCGTCGCTGGTGTGCGTCAGCACACGGTCGCTCCGAATTTCTCGTCCTCATTTTAAACTTTCTCAGCTATAGCTGATTCCTTATAATGGTCGTACGTTGGGCTGTAGGCTGATTACGGGTTCGGTTCGAACTCTGGTACTCGTTTTAAATTTTCGTAGCTATAGGCGCACTTTCTTATATATGATTCTGAATCTGTTCTAAGTCAGCGGGGGTATCCACACCCAACAGAAGGGAATGGGTAAAATAAACGCCGATTTTATAGCCCATCTCAATGGCCCGTAGTTGCTCTAAATTTTCCTGTTTTTCTAAGTTAGATTGAGGCGCTTTCACAAAAGCGTCCAGCGCAAAGCGTCGATAGGCATAAATACCGGCATGGTGATAATGGGGTCCATTTCCAAAAGGAACGGGTGAGCGGCTAAAGTAAATACCATCCCCTAAATTATCTTTGAAATTAGCCATCACAACCTTAACCACATTTTTGTTTGTCAATTCGTCAGGGGAATTCAAGGGGGTTGCAAGAGTGGAAATTTGAAACTTTTCGGCTGATTCTTGAAGGGGAATAAGAACTTTTTTCACATCGTCAGGGCTTATGGTAGGGAGATCGCCTTGAAGGTTGATAACAATATCATGATGGTTCTGGGGGTCAAAAGTTTGTAAGGCCTCATAAATACGATCAGAGCCTGTTAAATGATCTGGCCGCGTGAGAATAGGGATGCCCCCTGCTTGCTGTACAACGCTTGCAATCTCTGGATTAGGGGTAGCCACCACTACAGGCCCTACATTCGCTTGCATGGCTTTTTCCAAAACGTGGATAATCATGGGTTTGCCCTGAATAAGGGCTAAGGGCTTATTGGGAAAGCGCGTGGCTTCTAAACGAGAAGGAATAATAACAACTGGTTTCATTTTTTACTCTATTTTCTGGCAGGAAGTAATAACAGAACCCCTAAAAATATAATGCTCAAAGCCATTAAATAAAGGCTAGGGATGAGCGGACTATCATAATGATTCATAAAAAAAGTAAGAAGAGCCGGGGTGAGGCCCCCGAAAATCCCTACGCCCATACTATAGCTAAAAGAAATTCCTGTATAGCGATCCTGCGGAGGGAAAAGTTCTTGCGAGAAAAGGGGTTGCACGCCAATGATGGCCGCGACTAAGCTGCCTAATAAAACGTACCCTCCCAATATAGCAAACCATGTTTCAGCAGAAAGAGCCATAAAAGTGGGGATTGCTAGCCCTAAAATAATAAGAGATCCGACAACAAGGGTTTCTCTTGCCCCAAACTTGTCAGCATAATACCCGAATATAGGGCATGAAATCATACAGGAAAGCATTCCAAAAAAGCCGTAAAATGTGGCATCTGATAAGGAAAAACCCACATAATTAACATGATATACGTTCAGAAAAGTAACCAAAGTATAAGTCAATGACCCATCAAAAGCTGCAATTGCACATATGATTAAACACGATCGCCAATGGACAGAAAGAGCAGTTTTCAAAGGAGAAATTATTAATTTATCTTGCTTTTTTAGTTCTTTAAAGACAGGGCTTTCATCTATTTTTTTTCTTAAGTAAAGTCCACAGAGGCTGAATACCCCTCCTATAAGAAAAGCAATACGCCATGCCCAACTAGGTAGAAAACTAGAGGTTAAAAGGGAGACAACTAAGGAAGCTGTAAGTGAACCTAGAAGGCAAGAGCCTACAATAGTGCCCCCTATCAGACCTGGTTTTTTGCCCCCTAAATGCTCTATAGCAAAAATGGTTGCCCCGTTAAATTCTCCGCCGGCGCATAATCCTTGTACAAATCGGCATGCAATAAGAAGAACAGGCGCCCACAGGCCAATCTGAGAATAAACAGGTAAAAATGTAATAGCTACAGTGGGTATACCCATAATGATAATAGAAAGGCTTAAGGCTTGTTTTCGGCCGATTTTATCTCCAATATGCCCGAAAATAATAGCCCCTAAAGGCCGAACAAGAAAAGCGATGCCAAACGTTGCTAAGCTGGCAAGCAAAGAAATTGAATGATTTTCTGACGGAAAGTAGAGCGCTGCGAAAATAGAAGTTAATGCTGCATACAGGGTTAAGTTATAAAACTCTAATGCATTTCCTATAACGCTAGCTGTGATAACTCTAAAGACATGCTTAGTATGTTCCATTCAACACCTATTTCCCCCCCTTTTGTGCAGGTGGCACTATACGAATATGAACTTCTTCTAGCTGTTTTGCTGAGGCAACAGCAGGGGCTCCCATCAACAGATCTTCTGCCTGTTGGGTCATCGGGAAGGCAATTACTTCCCGAATATTAGGTTCATCTGCAAGAAGCATGACAATACGGTCGATTCCCGGCGCGCATCCCCCATGAGGAGGGGCGCCATAGGTAAGGGCCTTTAACATACCCCCAAATTTCTTTTCTAAATCATCCCGCGTGTATCCTGCAATAGCAAAGGCTTTTTCCATCAAGTCAGGTAAATGGTTACGAATGGCACCACTGCAGAGCTCGATTCCATTACATACAATATCATATTGAAAAGCTTTGATGGTAAGAGGGTCTTTATTTTCTAACGCCTCTAGCCCGCCTTGGGGCATGGAAAAGGGGTTGTGGCTAAAACCAATTGTGCCTGTTTTTTCATCAATTTCATACATGGGAAAATCAACGACCCAACAGAATTCAAAGGCATCTTTTTTGATAAGATTGAGCTCGTTTCCTATTTTTTGGCGGGCAAGGGCAGATAGCTTTTGAGCTGTTTCTACAGGCGAACATACAAAAAATACTGAATCATTGTCTTTAAGACGAGCCTTTTCCCTTAAGAGGTTAAGCTGATCATTATTCAAGAACTTCGCAATAGGGCCTTTCGCATCCTTGCCTTCAAAGGTGATATAGCCGAGACCTGGGGCTCCTTGCTCTTGCGCCCAGCTATTTAGCTTGTCAAAAAAGCTGCGGGGCTGGCTTGCACTTTGAGGGGCGGGAATAGCCCGTACTACGTGGCCTTTTGCTATGTTGTTGCTAAATACAGAAAACCCTGAGTTGCGGAAAACGTCGGTTACATCCTGAATAAGCAAAGGGTTGCGCAGGTCAGGCTTGTCTGACCCATAATGGAGCATAGCCTCATCATAGGTGATTCGTTTGAAAGGGGCAGGGGATACAGTTTTTGCTCCCTTAAACTCTTCAAACACACCATATAAAACAGGTTCGATAGCTTGGAATACATCTTCTTGAGTCACAAAAGACATTTCCATATCAAGCTGATAAAATTCACCAGGCGAGCGGTCTGCGCGGGCATCTTCATCCCGAAAGCAGGGCGCGATTTGGAAATATTTATCAAAGCCTGAAATCATGAGGAGTTGTTTAAATTGTTGAGGAGCTTGGGGCAAAGCATAGAATTTGCCCGGATGTAACCGGCTGGGTACTAAATAATCGCGGGCCCCTTCAGGAGAACTAGCTGTCAAAATAGGGGTTTGGAATTCCATGAATCCCGCCTCAATCATACGGCGCCGAATACTGGCAATAACTTGGTTGCGAAGCATAATATTTTTATGCAATTTTTGCCGCCTTAAATCTAAAAACCGGTACTTGAGGCGAATTTCTTCCGATGTTTCTGTCGGGCTATTAACTTGTAAGGGCAGAGGAGCAGCCGCTGATTCAATGTGAACATTGTGCATTTGGACTTCAATTTCCCCCGTCGAAAGGTGGGGATTGATGGTTTCAGGTGTTCTTTTAACGACTTTTCCTGTTATAGTGAGAACACTTTCAAGGGACGCCCGTTCTGCCAGGGGGAAAAACTCACTCGATTGATCGATCACACATTGAACAAGGCCATAGTGATCTCTGAGATCAATAAATAGTAGGTTTCCATGATCGCGTTTACAATGAACCCACCCTGATAAGCGAACAGTTTCATTGACATGAGCCGTATTTAATTCCCCGCAAGTATGCGTACGATAAGAATGCATAACAATATCCTTGTTTAAATCATAAATTGATCCCCCTATATTAAGGATGATGCATGAAGTTGCAAGTGTTTTTTGATAGACTGTAAAAGCAACTGTATTTAAGCGTGGCAAGTTTAAGTTCATGGCGGAAGGTTCTGTTAGAGTGTTCAACGCCGCCATTATACATATGTTGAATTCATATAATTTGAGTATAAAAATGCTGCTTCCGTGCCCCTTCTAGTGTTTCCGCCATGTTCCGACACGGGGGCCCAGGGGCATCTATGTTGCAGGTTATAGCTAAAACAATTTAAAGTGAGTATAAGAACCCCCCTCTCGTGATTCTCTCGGGCGTGACCCGAGAGTCCATTAAATAATCAGCAACATGGCTGTAGCTATAGAATTATAGACCCCCGTGTCGAGCACAGGGGAAACACGAAAGGGGTATTTGAACTCTATTTTTACTCATTTTATAGGCTATTAACTATATAACCCGAACTATGGATAAGGGGTGGAGGGAAGTGTTGAAAAAGCTTGATATTTGAAAGGAACACGGTAAGAATCCTCAAAAAAAACCAATTCAAGGAGGATTGTACCGTGTTCTTAGAGACCATATTCTGTTTAATCGA
>JBMDXI010000119.1:0-3696 GCA_048595075.1 Alphaproteobacteria bacterium | reverse complement strand
GAGGGGGGTAGAGCAAAGACAATTTAATTATATACGAGCCAGACGCCAGCGCCGATCAACATCCTACTACAATTTATAAGGGACGTGCTATAGAGTAATTCCAAATGCATCCTCTGAGGTACTCATACCTATTATTGGAGGCAAAATAGTCCCTGATAGTATTGTCTACTCAGACTGTTGGAAGGGCTATAATGCCTTGGATATTTCAGAGTTTATAAGCACTTTCGTATCAATCACTCTAAGCTTTTTGCAGACAAGAAGAATCACATCAATGAAATTGAGAATTTCTGGAATCAAGCAAAAAGACATATGCGCAAATTTAATGGTATACCAAGGCAGAATGTTGGATTATTCTTGAAGGAATGTGAGTGGAGGTTTAATAACCCAAACCCAAAAACACAATTATCTCAATTAAAAAAATGGGTTAAACATCTTCTTATTTAATTATCTAGGACAGCCCCTTAAAGATTTTAAGGGGTTTCACTAAATTTTTTTAGCAAATCCCCGGACAACTTCCAACGTTCCATCATATGCTCTTTATCAATTATATCTTTGGGATAGGCAGGGTAAGCAGGAGAACTGCAATCATAGTATTTTGAAAGACTTTTTTTTAAGGATCCCATAAAAATATCTTTTAACTCACTAATCTTCTCAAAAGCATCATAATTTTTATCTTCTATTTCATCTGATAATTCAAAGATTTTTCCTACAATGCTATGATTAAGAGACATTTTTGCTATAGCCTCACTAACATTAAAAGAAAATAAGAGACAATTATTATCCTCCTCTGCCTGCAGTCCAAGAGATATAGAAATCAGGGGGGTAGTTCTTCGAAGTTTAAAGCTATAAACATTGGTTGGAGATATTTTTAGTTCCTCTAAAACTAACCCCTTAAATCCTTCTCTGGAATTTAGTCCTCTCCTTGTATCGTCAGATAGTTGATCAGCATCAGAAAAATAAAACTTAAGATTTCGATTGATCTCATCTGTAGGAATGCTAGTAAATTCTGGCTTTATTTTTTCAAGATGACCTTGTGCCGAAGCTTCGTGAGTACTATTTATAAAAATAGAGATTTGAGGAGCCTTTGTATCTTGGTTCAATATATGCACAACTGCAATAGCATGGTCATTTTCCAAGCAAGGGGTTATTAAAAAACGAATCCCATTTTTAATAATAGGCTCATAAAAAGGATCGAAAAGATAATGATTCCTTAGAGGAGGTAACCTTAAATGTACAGAGTCTACCAAATTTCTTATCAAGCTTAATGGTGCAGGAGTTATTAATAGAGCACTTTTTGGATTAATGCTATTAATACCCTTTTCAAGTATACCAAAAAATCCTCGATCGCAATCACTTATTGAGCTAAAAAATCTTTTTTTAGAAATATCACCACGATAGACATTAGCTTTATGAGGGAGGCATTCATAAAGCTCTAGTTCTTGTGGAGAGCAATCTGTTGGACCATCCCTGTCAAATGATTTAGGATCATATGGTCTAGAAAGATATTCTAATACACCCTGTTTTTTTAAAAAACTCTTAAGCTTTGGAGTATTGCTTCCTATTGCCAGAAATATTTTATCTTCATTGATATTTTGATCACCAAAGGAGCTTTTTACCTCTTCCTTAAGCTTATCAAAACACTCATTAAATTTTTCACGCATGATCGATATATTAGAAACTGAATCAAGATTTTCCATCTGAACATCTATATATTGCTGTGAAAAAGTTGCTGCATTACTTTCATCAATAGTAACTACTAACACGAATAGAATTGTTATTAAAAAGATTTGTCTCACTTTTTTATCTCCTAATATTTAAAGATCAAAGTATATGTAGGTATAAAAAATCTCTTTTTCAACTTTTTTTAACTTTTTCAATAGCGCCCTAATCCCTATAGGGCAGCAAATATTTTGCCAAGAGTATCAATCGGAAAACGTTCGTGAGCAAATGCCTTATATGTAGCATGAAGAGCGTCTACTTGATGGCGTTTATCCAACATTTGTTCAACAGCAGCAGCAATTTTTTCAGGGTTTTCCTCAAGACAGAGAGTGCGTGTTATACCCTTTGAGATAGATCAAGAGAGCCATGAAGTTTTTGAAGGAGAAATAGAAGTGGATGAAAGCTATTTTGGAGGACATCAAAAAGGTAAAAGAGGCTGAGAGACTCCTGGTAAAGTTTCAGTATTTGGCCTATTAAAGCGAGGTGGCAAGGTTTATACAAAGGTAATTCCACATGCATCCTCTGAGGTACTCATGCCCTCTTAAAAATTTTAACTCCAGTTCCAGCATAGATTAATCAAATGTTATTGTAAACAGAACCAGGGCGATATCATTACTATTGAAGCAAGATAAGAGATAAGGCAGCAACCTATGAGAAAATCCTTCTCGAAAAATGTCCCTGCGAGAGATCTACAGAGTTGATATGGCAATTGAAATTTATTCAGTAGTAGGGGCGGCTGAGGCACCTGCTAAAATGCCTCCATCAATCGTTAATTCTGATCCTGTTATATATTGGGATTCATCAGATGCTAGAAACAATACGAGATCAGCTACCTCTTGGGGAGTTCCCATACGTTTTAAGGGGATATCCCTCTCGATCATCCGTAAATTTTTTTGGCGTGTTAGAGTATCTGTTCCTAACATAGTATCCCACATAGGAGTCTTAATAGCTGCAGGATGTACTGAATTGCAACGAATATGATAGTTTTTCTCAGCACAATAAAGGGCTACACTTTTGGTATGATTGCGGATAGAGGCCTTACTAGAAGCATAAGCTACAGCATGAGGAATTCCTACAACCCCTGATCTGGAAGACATATTAATAATAGATCCTCCGGCCTCTTTCATTAAAGAAATGCCATATTTACACCCTAAAAATACTCCATCCATATTAACATGGTGAACTTTATGCCAATCTTCCAATGAGCATTCTTCAGGATTTTGAGCCCCCCATCCTTCTCCAAAGCCAATGATCCCTGCGTTGTTGACAAGAATATCTAGCTTTTTAAATTTAGATTTAATAGCCTTTGTCAAAGCTTGCCATTCTGCTTCACTTCCAACATCTAAATGATAATAGGCAGCTGTGGGCCCGAGTGATTTAGCTAAATCTTCCCCTTTCAGATCGTCAATATCTGTCAGCAGAACTTGCGCACCTTCCTTAGCAAAAGTTTTAGCAATTGCTTCCCCTATACCTTGGGCGGCTCCTGTAATTAATGCAATTTTATTAAAAAGTCTCTTCATAAGGGTTTCTTTTTTTATTTAGAGAGTTATCAAAGAAAAAATCAACTAGAAAAAGAAAGAGCTTATATTTTAGGTGCACGCCATATATAATAAATTATAGCGCGTCCCTTATAATTGTAGCACGTTGTTACTCGACGCTGATGTGCGTCAGCACATGTTCGCGTCTTCGTGCCTAGTGTACAATTAAAGCGTCTTTGCTATATATTCAATTTTGACTTTTAGAGATTATGAAAATAATAGATTGTAATTATTATATTGCTAGAAAACTTTCTTATAAGAGGAGATTATATGGGCGGTAGAGCTTTAAAATACTTATTTAACCCGAACTATGGATAAGGGGTGGAGGGAAGTGTTGAAAAAGCTTGATATTTGAAAGGAACACGGTAAGAATCCTCAAAAAAAACCAATTCAAGGAGGATTGTACCGTATTCTTAGAGACCATATTCTGTTTAATCGA
>JBMDXI010000118.1:0-7689 GCA_048595075.1 Alphaproteobacteria bacterium | reverse complement strand
TGCCCCATCGTACCGCCCGCTTAATAAGGTAAGGAGCAGGACTATGGGGGTCTAGGCGCAATAAATACTCTACAGCTTTTTCAATCATAGCATAGGCTTCAGCCCGCCCATGAATCACTTCCTGTAGGGAGTGTTTATCTTCATTGAGTACAGGTTCCAGCTGAATCGCTGTTAAGGGTTGCTTGGAAGATTCTTTGGCTGCTTGCTCGGCCTTTTTTTCAGCAATCACCATATCAGTATACTGGTCAAAGTGACTCAACTTATCTTGCATACGATAAAGCGAAGGGCTTTCTTTCCCCATCTTATCGTCTAATAGCTTCTGAAGCTGTTGGATATTTTCTTGAACTTTCTTAACTGCTTCTTTTAATGTTTCAAAAAAGCCTAAGTCTGTTTTCTTAATACTTGTCTTGAGGTCTCCTGTTTTCTTTTCTGCTGCTGTCGCTGTGCGCGATTCTTTTAAATCTGCCATGTAATGCGTATCAATATAGGTTGCAAACGTGTACACACTTGCTTCTTTATCAGCGGGACGCGTAATAGGGAGTCTATTTAAGCAATCAGCTAATTTTTCATTGATCCAATGATAGGGGGCCGCCCGATACTCATTGTCCTCTGTACTTAAAGGGGGATAAGCTGTATCCCAATACTTTTCAGACAGCTTGAACAATAATTCAAACCCTTTTTGGATTCCTTCCATTTCATACAAAAACATCCAAGCTTTAATCAACCAAGCTGCAACTTGCAAATCTTTGGACTGGTTCATTAAAATATTTGTACATAAAGATTCTACCTTTTTCCAATCAGCTGATTTTATATCTTTCACCCAGACGCCTTGAGGCAGATCTAATTCTTCTCGTAAAGCCTCTTGGAGCTCATCATAAATAGGTTCGTATTTTAAATCTTTCCCTTGGGGTAAAGGCCCTGGAATATTTTCTAAGTAAAGATTGAGGTTATCTGTAGGCTTCATGATAGGCTACCTCCTTTCAGCATTGGGGCAGAGCTAGGGAATTTTGGAATTTTAAAGTTAATAGCAGGCATTCCCTTATTCGTAAGCGGGATTATTTCTACGTACAGCTTAGCAACGGCATTAGAAGGTCCGTTGGGCACAGGCGCTAAAGGTACATTAAATCCAAATATAATATTATTAGATGCAAGGCCTCCTTCATTGGGAGGCGTCAGATGAATCATCATCGCTCTGAGAATAGCCCATTCTCCTTCATAAACAAAAAGGGATCGCTTTTCCAAAGGAACTAAAGCAGGATCATTTGATGATCGAGTGGCAAATATGGGGAACATAGGTAACCACTCAAATCCAAAAGAAAGCGGGGTACCCGCCTCGTAGCGTACGGTATTTCCATTTCCTGTTTCACGCAAACTAAAGACTTTATCTCCATTCATAAAGGCCCAATCAGCCAAACGATCTGTTAAAACAGACTTAGGTTTATTTTCATCAAATTTAAGGATAAAGCTTAAGCCAGCCGTGCCATCTTTCTTGATAGGGGCAAAATAAGTTTGGAAAAATTCCTGTACTTGGCGCATATCACTTATAAATTTTTTAGCTTCTGCCCAATTTGGATCCTTCGGCCCAAAGGCATCTATAGAGTCAACTACTGCGGGTGAAAGCATTTCTAATTGTTTAAAGCATTCTTCTAAGATGGGGTACGCCACATCTGATCCTGATCGTGTGTCTTTAGAAACAACCGCAACAAACGGAAAAGAATTAGCCATATAGCTGTTAAAATAATCAGCTAATTTTTTGTACTGGGCCCGTCCTCTTTCAGCAGCTAATGATTGGCAACGCTTATACATACTCTTCATAATAGAATTGCGCTTTTGTAAGAAATAATCCCCTGTGGGGGCGTTAATGATAGTAGGATCAATATCAGTAAAGCATGTGTCGTAAGTAATCTGGTTACCATCTTCCGTTAAGAATTTTTCCAACACTTTCATAGAGCCAGTTGTTTTTCCCTTTTCATAACCATCTGCAGCCTCAAGCAGACCATTCCACCGCGTAATAGTTTTGATTTGATCAATCGAAAGATTGAAAGAATCAGATTTTAAGAAACTCACAATAGGCCCCGCATATTGAAGGGCTAATGTTATCACACGAGCGCTTTGGTTATTAAAATAACTCAACATTTCTGTTTGGTCAGAGAGGTTGTAAGCCTTTAATAAACCATTTTTTCCACCATCCCAATTTTTAAAATCAGTATCTAAAGGTTCATAAAAATCACTTTGTAAAAGATTTTGGTTAACCTTTTCTAAGCTTTTATAGAGTTGAGATAAAAGAAGGTTTTTAAGACGCATATATGTACTACGGGCCCCTATATCATCTAAAGCTTGCAGTAGTTTGACGAACAGCGGGCCTGTTTCGCTAATATTATTAGACTGTACTTGGGCAGCATTATCCGCCTGGCTTCCCCATGTCTGAGAAGGAATTTCATAAAAGCTCTGCGCACGCTCTAGCATCACTTCCACATTAGCTTGAACTTGTTCACGCCCCACCAGTCGTAAAGTATCCTGTAAATTAACAGGATAAGAGGGAAGTTCTTCTGCCATGAAATTACGATAACCCTCAATTAAAGAAAGAGCCTGACGGATATTATTAGGATCCCAGTATAAAAATTGCCCCTGAGGTATCTGATCTTCAAACTTATTGCCGGTGGCTTTTTGCATAAAAGGCTGTTGCAAGAAAGCATTCAATCCCTTTTCCAGTTTGATCAATCCTTCAGAAGGAACCAAATGTTTTGTAGAGGGTGACCAGGTTAAAAAATACCCTGTTAAGGGGGAGCCATAGCTTTGTAGATATTGGATTGATCGCTGGTAGAGCCTTTCAGATGTTTCTAAAATACGTTTCCGCACTGCTTCCGTAAAGAAGGGTATAGAATTCATTTTATTTAACAATTGTTGATAGCGAGACCCAGGGTTAAACACAGGATTTGTTAACCACACAGCTTCTGAGTTCGTAATAAAAGCTAATACTTCTTTAATTTCTACTAAACTATTTCTAAAGCTATCTAAATCTGGAACCCCTCGCCCTTCTACTTTTTGTAAAGTGCTCTGTAGCTTTTGGATGAGCGCTGCATTGTATTCTGGATCTAAAATACGTTTAAGGAAATTATTGTAAAGCTCATATAACCTTTTTTCAGCAAATAAACTATAGCGATTTAAATAAAATGGTTTATAAGTTTTACTTTCCCCAATTATCTTTTTCAAAAAAGCCTGATCACCCAGCTTATACTGCTCTTTAATATCACAGCTATACAAATAGTTTGCTAAATCAGCAAACACTTCCAAGCTATGGGTATGGGGAAGAGAATTATACCCTACTGCGAGCGTATGAAGATGAGCAAGAGCCGTCACATACCCTTCTAACAATAAGAATTCCGGTGTTTCAGTAGGGCTTAAAACTTCTTTCGATTTTGACGAAACCGTTGGTATGCTTAAAGGATTCGTCACGAGCTTTGTAGCCTTGGCATTCAACTCTTTAGCTATATTTGCTGCAATAAATGTATCATAGAAATATTGTGAAACTTTTTCTAAATCATTATCCAAAAAGGTAATCCAAGAGGGAAATTGGTGCCGTGTATTTCCAACTTGTAAGATGAAAGTCAACATGTTACGCGACCGAGTCTCATCTTCAAGAATAGTTTCCTGTGGCTTTATGTGTTTCAAAGAATGCAATGTCAACACCATGGAAGGTTTTAGTTTTTCCACTGCATCGGTAACAGTTTTTTTAATCCAATAGGTACCTAGGCCCGCAGTGATAACCGCCGCTAATAGCCCTAATCGAAGGAAATTGAAAGCACGATTTGTTGATAAAAGAAATGTCTTTAAAGGAACAGCCAACCCACTTTCGCTGAAAATTTTCTTATCAAATAAATCTTTTAAAAATAAGTGATGGACGGATTCCGCCGTATTTTCATTTTCGGGGTCTACTTGGCCAGTCGCATAAATACCCCTCAGCAAGAAGTGGTCAGCATAGTCATCTTTTTGCACAACGGCATCTAAATAAGCCTGAAGCCCACTGGCTAATTTGCCGAAGTTATTAGGAAATACCATAAGATCGTCTTGAAACTTTTCGACCGGGTTTTTAGAAAATATTTTTAAAATGCCTTGCAATAAAAATCCTTGAATAGAGGAAAAAGCTTCTTTTATCCAATCAGAGGTATAAGATGAATCAGTTGTATGGGGATTGGCCCATCCAAAAATTTCCTGGAACGCACTCGCGGGCAACTCATGACAAAATCCTTTGAATCCCCCTACCAGATCACACTTTGTAATAACCACATACAGCGGCAGCTTTAACCCCAAAATACTTTCTGTTTTAATAAGTTGCTCTGAAAGAGCACTTCCCTTCTTTGTAAGTTCTTCGGTAGATAAAGCTTCTTTTCCCACTAAATAAGAAGCAGGGATCGTCAGAATTAGGCCATCCAAAGGCCTGGCAGTTCTATATCGCCTAAGGGCATGCAAAAAAGAATCCCACTGCTCGTTAGAGGAAGATACTTGATTATTGATAACACTCCCCTTTAAATCCAACACGATTCCCTTTTCGAAGAACCACCATTGCACGAGCGGATTATCTGCGGGTACTCCAAAGTCAGGGCTTGCTAAAGGATGAGGCAACTTTAAATGAGAAAGCATAGAGGATTTACCAGCCCCATCATCCCCTATCGCTAAGAACCACGGCAATCTATAAGTATAGTTTCCTTGCATGTGAAAGTTGAGCGCTTTTTTAGCAGCGCGAATAGATTCATAAAAAGGGCCTGTGGGGCGAATACGTAGAATATCTAAAACTTTATTGATAAAGCCATAAATATGTTGCCAAAAAGGGCTTTTCTCATCACGAATCTCTTGTAATTTCTTGAAAAAAGGAGACGTTTTTAATCCCAAGTTTTCCCACTGCTCTTTTAAAGAAAATCCAGAAAAATAGACCACAGCAAAGAAAATAAAGCCCACCAATATAAAAAGGGCCAATAGAAAATAAGGCAATGAATCAGTTAAGCGGTCTAGCATGCTGATGAATCCATACATTAAACTGTTTTAAAATCGAAAAAATATCGTGGGCCTCAATAGACCACACTGTGTAAAAAAGGATGAGGCAAAGGGTTATAGAGGCCCCTAAAGCAATATACCAAGGACGTAAATTAGAAATACTTAAAGAATCTACCTCATCTAGGGTATGATGATACGCTTCCTCAAAAACATGAAGGCGATTCCTTTTATTGATAGGGACATCATAGGTAATCATATCGTAAAGCTGCTGACGATATTTACTCAAAACTGTACTAGCCTCATCGGTTCCTCTAAATTTTCCTTGAAACCCTAATCCTAGTGCCATTAAATACACAACTGCTAAATCTAGGCTTGAGACATCTCGCTCTTGTAGAAATATATCTAAGTTTTGAAAGAATTTTTCCCCCGCATCTTGGGTACCATATAAATGAGACTCCAGCAAATTATCTTGCCATTCTTTTTTACCAGTCCAATTAAGATTCAAAAAAATCTCGTCCGCTAAAGCAACCATAATATATTGCGCTTCTTTGTAGTAGTTAGCTGCATATCCTCCACCCTGAACTTCCACCAAGCGATACTGAGATTTCAAGACTTTTTCTAAGTGAAGTAAAATTCTACGTGCCACAGAAAGCTGGGGCTGAGAAGGGGGGTTTTCCTTATCGCTTTCATGATTTTCGTGGATTTTAGAACCCCATCCTTCTTCCATTGCCCAAGACTTTAAGATGATAAGCTCGTCATAAAAATCACGAAAATTCTGCACTACCACAGATTGCATATATCTTTCATGATGCATGGATTAATCCTATCATCCGGCTGTGTACAGTACGATTTCTTCTGGTCGATTGCTTTCCGTATCAGAAGGATTCACAATATGCAGTGATTCTTCAGGTTTTATAAACCGTTCATCAATAATCACTTTTACCAGCAAGTGCCGACTACTTGCTAAAAGCCCCATTTCTGGTATTTGATCCACAACCTCCCGCACAAGGCCTAAAACACGCTTTTCTTTGGTTTCTTCAATGAAAGATTCCGACGCAATAACAGCACCATTTAACCAATGCACCACATTCGCAGCCACTGCATCAAGGCCTAATTTTATTCCTAAAATCAAGTAATCTTTTTCCAGCCACTCTTTCTTTATTTTCCGTTCAAAAACACGCCCACTTTTAGTAAAAGGTAAAGCAATAGAGGGGCTTTTAACCATCTCGATAATTTTTTCAATGAAATTAACAACAGGATCGAAAGTCGCTTTCAAATCATTGTGGTTATAGGGGTCAAACACAGGGGGAATTTGTCCCCGATGCAAGGCACAATACGTTCCCGACGCAATACATAATTCTTTATATATCTCGAAAGGATGGGACTTTTGAGCAAAATAAAGGGCCTCTAGGATCACAACACGGCTAACAATGATATTATAAATACGGGTATAGTATTCTAAAATAGCCGCTGTATCTTGGGTAAGAAGAGATTGTAAGCGCTCCCCCAAAAAGGTGATTCTTTTGCGAATAATTTTTAGAATTTCCCCCACATATTTACCAATCAAACTGTCCTGATTAATGTTGGTAGAAGGGGGGATAAAATCTGTCTTTTTGAAGCTATCTTCCTCAAATTTGATTTGCATCAAAGGAAAACCAGAATAGCGGGCTGGCAAAATCTCCCCTGTTAAAAGAAAAGGCTTTAGCACTAATTTGGGCATGGTAATAGCACCTTCCCCCGTATTTTCATCAACAATAAGGGGGGATTCTACGGATTCATAACGACAAGGATCATTAGCTGTGTTAGCAGCATCATCTTGGCGTTTAATGACAGCTAAATAAACAGTAACGGGTGTAGCGTCCATCTCTTCCTTCATGGAAGATAAATCAAGTTCTAGTTTAGTTTTAGAACTAGCTGTTTTTTCAAGAACACTCCCATCAGGCATTACAGCTAATAATTCGTTGACTCTTAAAATACCACTCATAAGCGAAGGCTCGTCAATCACGAGATGTTGGACCCCCCAATACCAGGGGGTGCCTATATTTAAATAGCACAAGGAAAGCTGTTGAATTTCATGGCGCATTTGCTGGTAATGATGAGGGTATAAAAGCTGCCCCTCGTACCATTGAACCATGTCTTGAATTTTGAAATTATATTTTTCTTCCATGCTATCCCTGAAAGTCTTTTTTTATCTTAAGTATTTTTTTAGTCTACCGTCAGCACAAAAATAACTCAAGAACATTAATGGAATAAAGAAGGTTTTATAGAAAAAGGACTTTATGACAAAAGTTATGGATGAGCTATATGGCTAACACATTTAATTTGAGTATAAAAATGCCCCCCTATATTTTATACTCACCTAAAGTATTGATCGGCCTAACGCGAACACGAAGATTATGCTACCTAGGAATGCACCTAGTAAAGTTACGGGTGCACCTGCTTCTTTCATCTGTACTTCTTTCCCTATGGTATTAGCTTGTCTAACCTTAGGAAGCGAACACTCACCCTCTTGAGCACTTCCCCATGCAGGTAAATTGCTTATAAGAATTAGTAGTATTAACCCGAACTATGGATAAGGGGTGGAGGGAAGTGTTGAAAAAGCTTGATATTTGAAAGGAACACGGTAAGAATCCTCAAAAAAAACCAATTCAAGGAGGATTGTACCGTATTCTTAGAGACCATATTCTGTTTAATCGA
>JBMDXI010000117.1:0-6758 GCA_048595075.1 Alphaproteobacteria bacterium | reverse complement strand
TTAAATCGGGTGTAAATAGTGTGCCATGGGCCAAATAAGGGGGGTAAATCTCTCCAGCAAACACCTGTTCTCATCACGTACAAAATGGCACAGAAGAATGTGTAATGGGAAACTTTTGTCGGCCTTCCAGAACGATTCTGTATTCGGCGCTGATGTAGACTTCGGCCATGACAGCACGGGACGAGTCATTTTAATCAAAGATTTACAGAATGTTTCTTTAGGATTTTTAAGTAAGTACTATAGAGAGAGGATGACCAGGGGAACTTACCTTTGTGCGTACAAATAAAACCTATAAAAAGACTTTATTTACTTCAAGAGTGGCATAACTAATTAGTAAGGCTTAGAACTCATCCCTGAAGTTCAGCCTAAGTGGTGGTGGGCGATGACGGGATTGAACCGCCGACCCTCTCGGTGTAAACGAGACGCTCTGCCGCTGAGCTAATCGCCCTATCCACATGGCTTATATAGCAAAGTTTTCGCTTTGCTTCAATAGTCCAAAATAAATTTATTTTGCAACTTGTTGTTTTAAGCCTTTACCAGCGCGGAACTTTGGCAAACGAGCCGCAGGAATCTTGATCTTTGCGCCTGTACGAGGGTTGCGACCTTCTGTTGCTTTGCGGGCAACAGTGCAGAATGTACCGAAGCCTACTAACCGAACTTCATCTCCGCTTTTTAAAGCTTTTCCAATAGAGTGCAGAATCCCATCTACAGCTTTAGCAGCTGCAGCTTTTGAAATACTTGCATGATGCGCTACTTGTGCAATCAATTCATTTTTGTTCACTTTATATCCTCTTAATATTGGTTAATACTATAGTTTATCTAAAACCTCTTTTTTTCATTAGTCAATCACTTTTATTTAAAAACCATAGAGAAGGAGCCAAAAAAAGTTTTTTTTGGGGCTTTTTAAGGACGGGAACGTTTGTCTGCGTGGCGCATGTAACCATATAAAGGCATTCCAAAAGCTATAAGAATAAGGCCCAGGAGCATGCTATCTTTCCCAACCCCTATAATGGCAAAGATTGTATAAATAAGGGCCCCCAGAGTAACAAAAAAAGGAACAATGAAGGCTCTGGATTTATAAGAATTGTGCTGCTTAAATAACAGCTTTAATTCTGCTAAAGCACATCCAAAGTAGGGAAGTAAAATGGAAAAGGACGTTAAGCTGATAATTAAAGAACATTGCTTTGCTAGGCTCGATTGATAATTCATAAATACGAGTAGGCTCATTAAAAGGGTGGAGGTAAGGAGGGCAAATACAGGCGCCCCTTTTTTAGAAACGCGCCCTAATATTTTAGGCAGCAAGCCATCGCGTGCAGCCGCCATGGGAATTTGACCTTGCAGCAACATCCATCCGTTTAAAGTGCTAAAACTTGCAAAGGCAGCGATTAAGGCAATAATAGTCCCCACTTTGCTTCCAAAAATATGACCTGCAGCATGGGCAAAAGGGGCGGAAGAAAGGGCTAGCTTTTCAGCTCCTAAAATTCCCATAATGACTATTTGGATCCAAATATAAATAAACGCTGCAACGGAGGTGCCTAAAATGGTAGCAGTCGCAATAATTTTCTTTGGATTTTGAGTGTTTTCAGCAGGGATGGTTGCAGATTCAATCCCAATGAAAGAAAAAATGCTTAAAGAAGTAGTTGCAAGCAATACATCAGTCACGGATTGTCCTGAGGTTATATGAAAAGGATAAATATTCCCCCAGTCTACATAAAAAATGCCCACTCCCCCAATAAAAATAAGGGGAATAATTTTAGCCAATGTAATGAGAAGTTGGATGCGGGCAAAAATAGCCATGCCTAGGCAATTAATAAGCATTAAGCTCCAAATGCATCCTAAGGACAAGAGAAAACCATAAAGCGAACTTTGCTCAATCTCAGGATAAACGTTGGCCATATAGCTTACAAAAGCAAGAGCAACAGCAATGTTGCTAATTGTATTGGCGAGCCAATAAATCCAAGCTGTTTGAAACCCTGCAAATCTGCCAAACACTTCTCTTATAAAAGTATAGGGCCCCCCTGTTTTCACAAAGCGATGGCTAAGATTGGCAAACACTAGCCCTAACAGAATGGCCCCTATGGAGGTAATCATCCACCCAAAGATGCCAAAGCTACCATAGGCAGCTAAGGATGCCGGCATCATTAAAATGCCTGCTCCCACCACATTTCCAACCACTAACGAGGTGGATTGTATTAAGTTAAATTTATACTTCATAAAAAATTATTGCGCCGTGCGTGCTTTCTTTAATCGTTCAGCAGCGATTGTTTTTTCTAAGGCTGATATATCTGCAGCTCCAGGTATAATAGTGCCCCCAACAATAAAGCAAGGGGTGCCAGACACTTCCAAAGCTTCCCCTAACTTCAGGTTGGCTTTCAAGTCTTGTTCTACAGCGGGACTATTCATATCTTTGACGAATTGAGCCCCATCTAATCCCAGCGAACGGGCTAACCCTACCAGCGCATCTTCGGATAAGTTAGCGTCTGCATTCATTAAAGAGGCATGGAAATCTTTGTAACGTTTTTGTTTATGAGCTGCTAAGGCTGCTTTTGCAAGTGTTGCATCTCCAAAAATGGGGTACTCTCTAAAGATAACACGTACGGAAGGGTCTTTTTTGATCAACTCTTCAAGGACACTATCCACGCGGCGGCAATGGCCACAGTGATAATCAAAGAATTCCGTAATAACTATGTCACCTTTTGGATTGCCTATGAAGGGAGCTTTATCATCATTTTCTAATTCAGCTCTTTTCAATTTTAATTTTTCTTGTTTGCGTTCTAATTCAGTATTTTCCATTTTTTCTTGAATTTTTCGCATGCCCTTAATGGTGACTTCTGCAATAACTTCGGGTTTTTCATTAAGTTCAGTCATAATGGATTCTAATAACCGCTGAGATGAAGGACCTGCTGAGGCACGCCATAAAGCAACGCATGATAAAATAAAGCTGGCAATGATAATAATAACAAAAGACTTATTCCGCATAAATGTTCCCTTTAAATTTTTAGAATTCCTAATTAATATACCCCTAGGGTCTAAAAAATAAAATATCCTTATTTCCCTAACAGGGTATAACAAGCATCCTAGCAAAAAAAAATAAATTTACTACATATTCTTTCACATTGAGTGAAAAATTTATCGACTTTCTAAAGTCAATTTGGTATACAAGCCGTGGTGGGGGCACTTAGCTCAGCTGGTAGAGCAGATGACTCTTAATCATCGGGCCACAGGTTCGAACCCTGTAGTGCCCACCATTCTTTCCGCGCCTTTCAAGAAAATGCGCTATTCCAAAAATTCTCTCGGTGCTACCCTGGTGCTACCTTTGGAAGGAAGTAGGAGAGCAATGCGGAGATAGAAAGCTGCAAGATTAGAGGTGGGCAGTAAATATAGCTGAGAAAGTTTAAAATGATGGTTAGAGATTCTCTTCTCTCTCAGGGAGTTTGAAAGAAGGCCTTGCCTTACATAACCCCCTTGGGGCTGAAGATAAACTTTGATCGTTTCCATTGCTGATGTTTGTCGGCAGGTAAAGCAAGAGGAGTGCACTCAGGTGCCATAAGTGCTTGCTTGACGCTGTCTGCAGCAGCTTGAAAAGCTGCGCGATTTGTGCCAAAGGGGGGCGATTTAATAGAGATATTCGTTACTTTACGATCGGGTCCAATATCAACCATGGCTTCCACAATAATTTTGTGATCTTCCCACACACTTTGCTGAACATACCAACATTCTTGTATTTGTTGACGCAGCGCATCTAATTCAGAAATAGTTAGTTTGTCGGAGATATTTTCTGCGTCAAAAGCCTTAGGATCTGTTTTATCAGCAGATGTTTTTTCTATATTTTTTTCTAAAGACTTCAAAAGACTATCGAAAGTTTTATCATATTTTTTTGCGGAATCTTTAGAAGGCAGCTTTTCTTGTTTTAAGGCGGGTTTAGGGGCAGATGCCAAAGCAGCAACAGCCTTTTTAGCAGGTGCTTTTGTCGATTTTTTTACCAGGGGTAAAACTTTAGGTTCTGCTTTAGAGGGGGCTTCTTTTTTAGGTTGCTTTTCAGCCGAGGGTAGGGGGGCTGCTACCTCTTGTGTTGTCGTTTCTTTAAATTTATTAAAATTTTCTTGCGAGCTAGGGGGGGGGGATTGCGTTAGAACATCAACGGGAACGATGCGCACTGGTACCGGCTTCGCTATTTCCCACTCTTTCTGAGGAAACACCCAGGGAGAAAAAATCAAAATAGCTACACTGAAATGTAAAAGGAGTGAGAATATTAATGAACGCCTATCGATCATGGTTATTTTTTACCATGCTACTGACCAAGACTACTTGATTAAAACCATGGGCATTCAATTCTCCGATCACTTTCATCACGGTGCCATAGGGAATTTGGCGATCAGCACGGATATAAAGGGTTGTTTGCGGATTGCGATGAGTAATGGCCATCAAGCGTGCCCCTAGTTTAGAGAATGGGGTTAAGGATTTCTGGATGTAAATATGGTTGGAATCAGAAATGCTGATCACAATAGGTTCTTTTTTTTCAGGTAGGGCACGGGCATTACTATCTGGCAAATCAATGGGAACTCCTACATTCAGAAGGGGAGCCGTTACCATAAATACAATCAGTAAAACAAGGATGACGTCTACAAAAGGGGTGACGTTAATGTCACTCATTTGTTTGTAAGATAGGCGAGGGCGACGGCGCATCTGAAACCTCAGTATAATTCTTTCGCATATAAGGCACATGCCTTATCAATGAAATTTTCTGCTAGTTGTGTGTAGTTATTTAAAAAAGCATTGATACGGTTGTAAGCTACCACAGCGGGAATAGCGGCAATAAGCCCCAGGGCAGTGGCAGCCAGGGCTTCAGCAATACCAGGGGCTACAACAGCTAGGCTTGTATTTTGGGATAAAGCGATGGACTGAAAACTATGCATGATTCCCCACACAGTACCTAAAAGCCCAATGAAGGGGGCGGTTGATCCAACCGTTGCCAGAAAGTTACTATTGCTTTGCAGGCGATTGATCTCTAAGCGCAATGTTCCGTCGAGAGTTTGACCAAATAACTCTAACGCTATTTTTTTACCCTCATGAGAATGGGGGTGATGTGTTTTTTCATTCAATCCCGCATTTACCACGCGGCTTAAAATATGGGTAGGATAATGGTGAAGAAATTCTTGCAATTTGCTAAGGGAGTGGATATTGGCGACCCCTTGTAAGATTTTTTTGGTTGAGCGTTGAAGGGCTAAAAATTCCCGAATCTTATAGAAAATAAGAGTCCAACTCCAGACGGAAGCAGCAAGCAAACCTAACATGATCAATTGAACAAAAAAATCCGCCTCCCAAAATAAAGACCATGCGCTGGTTCCTTTAGAAGCAATTACATCAGTTTGGGCAAGAATCTTGCCAGAGCTTGTATCAGTCATGTTAATCCCTTCGCTATTGAGTATGTTTGAAGAAATTCTATAGGCTTCAGGGGGAGCAAGTCAATATAAAGTATTAGGATATTTTTTATGCTTTCATATAGTCGTGAAAGAATTTTTCTAGGTGGGGTTTGTATTGTTGGATTGCTTTTTCACGGGCATTTTTTTCTACATTTTCCCTAAAGGTTGTTGGATTTTCGTATTCAAATAGAGTGTAGAAGTTTTCTATGTAAGTGTTTATATATCTCTCGTGAATAATCTGAGAATACTCAGCTAAAAAGAACCCAATACAATGTACAGAAAGATCAAAATATAAGAAGGGGGCGTAATTAACTTTTTCTTTGAGAACTTCAATTGATAAGGGAATTTTTTTTGATAACTCTTGATAGAAGATTGATTTAAAATTATCTTCTTCTTCTTTTGAATCTTGAAGGTATTTAGCGGGTGTTTCAACTTTTTTATATAACTCTTTCAATGCATTCAATTTTTGTGAGCATGATGGCTTATAGAACTGCAAAAGTTCATCAACATTTTTATTATGGGGAGTGCGTCTGAAATAGGAAAAGGCCTCGCGATAAAAATAATGATCGTCAGTATCTTCTAAAGGGGTTCCACTAGATCCAAGTTTATCAGTGTTATTTGGCGCTGGATAAGCAAGATTCCAATAGGCAAAAAAGAATTCACTCCCAAATAATTTTCTTTGCTCTATAAATTTACGCATAATTCTAACTGTGGTGTCCGTAATAATTTTTTGTCGTAGAAATTCTTTAGAAACAGAAGGGCTATTATGCTCCACTTGTTGTGAATTAACCCATAATGATACAATATCTGCTTTGCCAGCAAGACAGGCAGCTTTGTAAAAGCGTAATGAGTGATCTAAGGGGACACGCATATCAAAATGTCCATGCATTAGTAATACAGGTTTTGTTAAATTTTGTACTTTTAAAATCGGGGATAAATGGGTGATAAAAGTCTCTTTTTCAATTTCTGAACGTTTTCTAAAGAGCTTTCTATTTTTTTCAAACTGATATGTTGGGGGGGCGTCTGCAATGAAACCTGTTAAAACTTCACTTGTTTTTTGTAAGAAATCCTGGCTCGTTGCACAAATTAACGTCAACAACCCTCCAAAACTTTTTCCCCACAGAAAATAAGGTACATCTTTGATATGATTATAGCCTGGCGCTTTTATTTTAGGAAATTCATCACTTATAAAACACCCTATTTCCTTTATGAGTTGGTCAATGTGATGGGGTTGGTAATCCCATTGTCGTGGGAACCTTTGATCTTGCATATCTGATAAAGTAAGCGCAACCACCCCGTATCCTTGAGATGCGAGAACTCTGGTTGAACTATAGA
>JBMDXI010000116.1:0-4432 GCA_048595075.1 Alphaproteobacteria bacterium | reverse complement strand
CGTTTCCCTTTTTTGCCTCTTCCCTTAATCGTCGTCCGCGCTCTCTAGCATATCTGAGTTTATCTTCTAATTCTTTCTGAGCGCCGGGCTCGTTATTGGCTGCTCGTTGTTTAAGTTTCTGCCAATCGCTTAGTATGGGTCTTTTTCTCTTTTTTTTCTCATCTGTTTTACCTGCTCTAACATTTTCAGAAGGGGGTTGGAAATGTAGTTCTGCTAGGGAATTAGGTTGCCTAACGGTCCGGTAAGGGAAGATATCATCTTCTAACGATTGGTGCAGGGAGGCAAACCCACCATTTGTTATCAATAGCCCGCATCCAATGATAAACTTATATAAATACTTCTTCATTTTTCGTGATCTTTAACAAATTCAAAGTATCCTCGTTTATCAAAAATAAAAATAAGTGTCAAATATTTTATAGCTGGAAACTTATATAGCTGAATTCATATAATTTGAGGATAAAATATAGAGCTCAATTACCCCGTAGTGTTTTCCCCGTGCTCGACACGGGGGTCTATAACCCTATATCTACGCCATGTTGCTGATTATTTAATGGACTCTCGGGTCGGAGCCCGAGAGAATCACGAGGGGGGGGACTTATACTCACTTTAAATTGATTTATAGTTGGAAACTTATAAAATTATTACGTCGAAATTCGTCGCTGGTGTGCGTTAGCACACGGTCGCTCCGAGTTTCTCGTCCTCATTTTAAACTTTCTCAGCTATAAATTCATAAAGAATTTGCGACAAAATCACCCTTTTTATTGACGGTAAGCTCGATATCCTCAAAGGGCTCTTGGCTAGCGATTTTTTCCAGTATTTTAGCAGATGAAAGGGGAAGTATATGTTGATTAAGAATAAAATCAATAGTGCGGGCCCCTGTTTCTACCTCGGTACATTTTGAGGCGATTACTTCTACAACATCATCTGTATAGAAGAATTTTACCTTGTGGTTTTGCTCAAATCGTTTTTTAAGTTTATCTAACTTAAGGCGAATGATATGGGCTGTTTCTTCAGCATTTAAGGGGTAATAGGGAACAACCACCATGCGCCCTAATAAAGCAGCTTTGAAGTGATCTAATAATACTGGGCGCACGATCTCTCTTAGCTTATCAGCATTGGGTTTGCTTTTTTTACAAGCTTCTATCAGCAGATCAGCGCCTAAGTTAGAGGTCATTAAAATAATGGTGTTTTTAAAATTAATTTCGATCCCCTCAGCATCTTCCATCACCCCTTTGTCAAAAACTTGGTAGAAAATTTCCATCACATCAGGGTGCGCTTTTTCAATTTCATCTAGCAACACCACGCTGTAAGGATTTCGTCGGACAGCTTCGGTCAAAACGCCCCCTTTTCCATGGCCTACGTAACCAGGAGGTGACCCTTTTAACAAAGAAACAGTGTGGGCCTCTTGATATTCTGACATGTTAATGGTGATAAGATTTTTATCGCCCCCATAGAGAATATCTGTCAATGCTAACGCTGTTTCTGTTTTTCCCACACCACTGGGCCCAACCAATAAAAATACGCCGACTGGTTTGTTGGGGTCATCTAAACGGGCGCGGTAGGTGAGAATATGTTTGGCGATAATATCCAACGCTTCTTTTTGCCCAATAATTTTCTGAGATAATTTCTCTTTTAAATTAAGCAGCGTATCGATTTCATTACGCATCATTTTTCCCAGGGGAATCCCTGTCCAGCTAGCAATAACACGGGCCACGACTTGCCCGTCCACGCAGAGGGGAACCATCGGGTTCTCTTGTTGTTTACTTGCCAATTCTTTTCGAAGTGTTTCTAAGCCTTTATGTTCTTCCTTGTCAGGCTTAACTTCCTTTTGTTTTTCTAAAACTTTTTTGACTAAGGCTAATTCTTCTTGCCATTGCGCTTTAAGCTTTTCCAATTGCTGCGCCGCTTCTTTCAAATTTTCCTGAATTTCCTCCAGACGTTTTTCATGAGAATAGCCCCTATCAGTTTCTTTCTGAAGACGTTTTTGTTCGTGTTCTAAAAGAGAGATATGGGTCTGGAGATCCTCTATCTCTGCAGGAATAGCTGTTTGGCTGACGGCGACGCGGGCGCAGGCTGTATCTAGGACACTCACCGCTTTGTCAGGCAACTTTCTTCCCGTAATATAACGGCTAGATAATCGTACGGCTTCTGTAACGGCTTCGTCTAAGATAATCACCTGATGGTGCTCTTCCAATTTATGTACCAGCGATCGCAGCATATGAATAGCTTTCTCTTCAGAAGGTTCTTCAATTTTTACTACTTGAAAACGGCGTGTAAGAGCTGCATCTTTCTCAAAATATTTTTTATATTCATCCCATGTGGTGGCAGCAATAGTGCGAAGCTCTCCCCGGGCTAAAGCGGGTTTTAAAAGGTTAGCTGCATCGTTTTGGTTTGCCCCTTCCCCCCCAATTAAAGTGTGGGCTTCATCAATAAATAAGATGATGGGACGCAAAGATGATTGTACTTCAGTAATGACGCTTTTTAATCTGTTTTCGAATTCTCCCTTTACGCCTGCCCCTGCTTCTAAGAGCCCTAAATCAAGCGTTAGTAATCGTACATTTTTTAGAGGCGGAGGAACGTCCCCTTTTACAATACGCAGGGCAAGACCTTCCACTACTGCAGTTTTTCCAACCCCTGCGTCCCCTGTCAGAATAGGGTTGTTTTGACGGCGGCGGGTAAGAATATCGATAAGCTGTCTGATTTCTTCTTCTCTACCTTCGATAGGATCTATTTTCCCTTCTTGGGCCTGCTTAGTCAGGTCTATGGTGAAGCGATCGAGCGCTTCGGTAGAGGATTGCTTAGAAGATGGTTTATGAGATGAAGATGAGTCGCTTCCGCCCACCACTTCCTCGTCGCTATGTTTTATCAATTCATGAATATCTTCCATAAGTTGATTGCGGGGGATTTTTAAAAGAATGGGGCAGCTATTCAGAACAATTCCTAGCAACTCTTCAGTTTGAAGCAACGCAATTAATAAAGCCGCTGATCGTACTTGGGATTGTTTTAGAAAAATCGAAGAAGTAACCCACGCGCGTTCTAAAAGTTTTACCAACTGGGGAGATAAACTAGGGGTTTTGTTATTGCCACGTTTAAATTGATCTATGGTTTGTTTAAGTTGTGACAAGACAGCCTTTTCATCTATTTCATAAGTCCTCAGAATAATGGCTAAATCGGTTGTTTTTTTTTCAGCTACTTTTAGGAGGAAATGTTCAATATCAACAGTAAAATTGGTATGTGTTACACACAGCTGAGCTGCTTCCTCTAAAGATTTTTTGCAGAGGGGGTTTAGCCTTCCAATTAAAGATTGCAAATTATTCATGTTCTATACCTTCCTGCTTTTAGATTAAAAGGACGTAGTGTCATTATATTTTGTTTATCAGGGTCTGGAGAAGGGCTTGAATACGAATTGACCCACGCTGTCCATCCTAACGCCATTCCGTATCCTAACCGTACTTTGGGTTTTTGGGCGCCCTCTAAAATAAGATTGATTTGAAAATCCTGATCTTTGCCAATATAGTAGGTGATTAAACTGACAAGAGCCTGATAGGTCTTTGAGGGCTTCAATAAATCGATGTAGTTTTCTAAATTCAAGGGGCCTAAATGTACTGTAAGATCGGCTTGTTGTTCCCAAAAGCGGTGTCCTAACGTAGCTGATTCTCCTAATTTCGAAAAACGTCCTTGAGCGCCAATAGTAGTTCGCTGAGATTCAGGAACGGAAATCCACCTTCCTTGGAACTCTGTAATGGAGACCGTTGTGCGAAAAAAAGCTTCGAGAACTTTAATAAGGCCAATTTTAGATCGTGGACGTTCCCATAATAATCCTGTGTAGTAAAGCAAACTGCGGTCTGGAATACGTAGCCGATTGCTTAGATGTTCTCCCGCTAATCCCAAAAGAGCCCGCAAGCATTTTCCAGCCATTGTTAATTCAGGCTTTTCACCATCTACCCCTATCCAATGCTTCTTGCGAATGCGGTGGAACAAAGAAATCAGGCGGTGATTAAAAATATCTAAGAAGCTATGAAAGGCAAAATCTTTTGCGGTATCGCGTTCAATCAAAAGTTGTGTGTAAGGAGTAGGCAGCGGACCTTGTAGTCCTGCAATCCCTAAGAAATTAGTTTCCAAAAGCGGGGGAACTTCCGCATCATCTGACCATGTAAGAGATTGGACATCTGTTGTGGGGAAATCCATACTTACATGAGTTTGAATGCGTGCAGCTTCTTTTGAGGGATTAACGCCTTCGCCTAAAGGAGTTGCCTCCTTTTTGAGTTGCTCTAAAATTTTAACAATGGCGTGAAACTCAAATTGATCTGCTTCATCAACAAGAGATTGCCTTAAAGAAATGGTTGAGTGCCGGCGATTATTGGCCATGTTTTCCAAACTTGTTCCTGATTTTTCTTTCTAACAGATAATTCTACAAATGAATTAATGTGCA
>JBMDXI010000115.1:0-14325 GCA_048595075.1 Alphaproteobacteria bacterium | reverse complement strand
TGTAGGGTCGATAAAAGACTTATTTGCCTCTTTACCCCGTGGCTTTAGCAAAAACTTCTCTTTAAAATTAACCTACTTTAAAGAGCCGATTCCTGCCCCCCTCAAAAAAGGTGATCAGGTTGGAAACATCGAAATTCATAGTCCTGGCCTACCGGTCACTAAGTTGCCTTTAGTAGCTTTAGAAAATGTGGAAGAGGCAGGATTCTTAAGAAAAATCTGGTTAAAAATTTATTATTTGATTATGGGTTGATAGTGAAAACACATGCACGATTTATTACTTTTGAAGGAGGAGAAGGGGCTGGAAAAACAACGCAAATCCAGATATTGGAAAAAGTATTAACGTCCCATGGAATTCCTGTGTTAGTAACGCGTGAGCCCGGCGGGACAGTGGGGGCTGAACGTTTGAGATCTCTTCTCAAAGAGCAATCAGACACCCATTTTGATGCTTATTCTCAAACCCTTATCCTTTATGCGGCCCGTCGTGACCTGGTAGAAAAAATCATTAAGCCGGCTTTAGCCAAAAACATATGGGTGCTCTGTGATCGCTTTGCAGATTCTACTTTTGTTTACCAAGGATTTGCCCAGGGTGTGCCTATAGAAACAATCCATAAGATTCATGATATTACGTTGGGGGACTTTCACCCTGACCTTACTTTTTTCTTTGATATCTCCCCAGAGATAGGCATAAGAAGAACGAAAGAACGTCGTACCACCCTTGATTTGTTCACTTATGACACCTTTGATTTAAAAGATTTAGATTTTCATGAAAAAATTTACGAAGGCTTTAAAATTTTAGTGTCTAACACAAAGCGGATTGTTCCCATTAATGCCCACCTTCCGACTGAACAAGTAACGGATCAAATAGTAGAAACACTCCATGAACGCTTTAACATAACCATGGACTAACCCATGCAGCCTTCTATTTTTTCTGCGTATGCTTCCCAGTTTGAAAACTTAAAACAATCATTTACCCAAGGTATCCCTCATCATGGATGGATTTTAACGGGTCCTAAAGGAATAGGAAAAACACAATTTGCAGAAGCTTTTTCGGCCTTCTTGTTAGGGGGAAATTTTCCTTTTCCCGAGGAATTATGGCATTCCTTACAATCAAATAGCCATCCTAACTTTTTAAAAGTGGCCCCTCTTGATGAAAAAGCGCAAGGCATTACAGTTGACCAAATCCGCGCCCTTAAAGATTTTGCCCAGAAAACTGCCCCTGAGGGACTGTGGAAAATTATTCTTATTAATAGTTTGAATGATCTTGGGCTCAATGCAGCGAATGCTTTATTAAAAATCTTAGAAGAGCCCCAGCCTAAAACTTTATTCTTCCTTATTTTCCATAGCGGAGAAATTCTTTTACCTACTCTTCGCTCACGCTGTGCGCTGATCCCTTTCCATCCCCCAGTGCAAGCAGTTCCCTCTTCTATTGCTGACGCTATTGCAGCAGGACGGCCCCAGTTTTTAGCCCAATTTCAACTACCTGAGTTTCAAAGTCTCTTAACACAAATTTTTGAATTATTAGCCACCCCTTCCCTCAATTACGCTCTTATTTATCCTTTTATTCAATCTGCCTACAGGGATGCAGAAAAATTTGAGAGTGTTATAGAGATACTGCAATGGTGGCTGGTCAACCTAATAAAATCGAAAAGCAAAAAAGATTTGCCTTTTCAGGAAATCTTTGCTGCATGGCAATCTCTTCCCCTTTCTGAAATTTTGATGACTCAGCAAAAAATTCAAAAGCTTTTGAATGACCAAAAGACTTTAAATTTAGATAAACGTCATACTCTTTTAGGTTTTTTCTTCGGACTTAATAACCTAGCTAATACTTCACTGCCTGGCAAAAACCCTCCCAATAGAAACCAATAGATTTGTCCTAGAAAAGCAGGGAATTGCTTAAAGTAAGGACGGGAAAAAAGGAAGCTTGTCCCCCATGCCCCTATAAAAAACACGATAGCAACTACTATTTTTTTCTCTACACTTAACCTGGACATCGATAAGGGTACATCCTTTTTCAAAAGACTATAAACAGTTAAACAGCCTCCTAAGCCATAAAAGCTCATCCATATATGGGGCGGCACTTTATGCCAAATCATGAGGAAAGAAATCAGAGGAATAGTTAAGCCAACTAGCACCCACCCCATCTTTAAAGAAGATAGTTTTGATAATCCTTGGCGATAACTTACAAGGGTAATAAGAGCAAACAAACCTGCAGCTAATTCTTGGTCAATAGTATGATATCCACAATGAATCATCGCCCACCCTTCTCCTATAAAAATAAGGGGAACAATGCATCGCACAAGCATATGGGGAATCATCAAAAACAACCATCCATAGAATACGACTACTGCCTGCATATGGCCACTTGGGAAAGCATACCCCTCTATACCCAAGGCGGGATTTAGTGGAACCTGAAAGATGTGCTTTAGCGTGGTAGAAAAAGTCATCGTAAAAAAAAGCAAGATAAAAGCCTGCCAAAATATAATTGGCTTTTTGTAAAAAATCATGCCGCCTATTATAATAGGTAAATAAGCAGCTTGCTGGCCAAATAGCAGAAAAAACTGCGCGACCATATCAATCATAGACATACACATCTCATTTAAAAGGTTATTCTCGTTTAATGGGAAAACAGCACATTCATGTCCCATCCTAGTAAATCTAAATCTACACAAGTGGGCAGAAACTTGAAACATTCTTGAGCAAGAGCCTGCCGCCCTTCCCGCTCAAGCATCATATCTAGCTTTTCTTTTAAGGCATGTAGATATAAAACGTCTGACGATGCATACTGTTTTTGGTTTTCAGTTAGCTGGACTCTTCCCCAATCAGAAGCCTGCTCTTGTTTAGAAAGTTCAACCCCTAACAGAGTATTACAAAGATCTTTTAAGCTATGCCTATCTGTATAGGTACGCGTAATTTTGGAAGCAATCTTTGTACAATAAATAGGGTTGATCTGAATTCCTAAATATTTTTTTATCATCATCACATCAAAACGCGCATAGTGGAAAATCTTGGTCACTTTAGGATCTTCTAGCAATTTTTTTAAGTGGGGGGCTTGATAGTTAGAATGAGGTCCAAATTGCACCAAATGGCAGCTGTCGCCCCCTGCGTATAACTGCACTAAGCATAAGCGATCACGAAAAGGATTCAATCCTAATGCTTCTGTATCCACAGATACCCACTCTACTTTAGGCAGTGGGGTAGATAAATCTTCTTGATGTAGAATTATTTTCATGTGTATCCTTTTGGTGCCCAGAAGAAGACTCGAACTTCCACAAACAGTGATGTTCACTAGAACCTGAATCTAGCGCGTCTACCAATTCCGCCACCTGGGCTTTTTGATTAAGCTATGGTTAATATTTTTATACAGTTTCCCAGACTATATTAAGAGGATAACAGCTACCCTCTTTACAACTCAGAATGGTATAGATTTTTTTTATTTTAAGCAAGCCTAAATTTATGTTTACTTATCGTTTACAAAATTGAAAAATATTCTATATTAAACGTATGAATAATATATTTATAAAAGACTTAAGGGAGGCTATTAAGATTGCACCTGTATGGTTATTTATGGCCCATCAAGACATAATTGCCCGCTATCGACGGACAACCTTGGGGCCCTGGTGGATTACCATCGGAACAGGCATTGGGCTTATAGGGATGGGAACCATATGGGCCACCTTATTCCAAATGGAACTAAAAGACTTTTTCCCCTATTTTACTACTGGCTTTGTATGCTGGATGTTTTTAGCCACCAGCGTTACCGAAAGCCCCAATATATTCTTAGGCGCTGCCGGTACCTTAAAAACAATTCCTTTGCCCTATTTTACATTTATTTTCCTTTCTATTCTTAGAAATTTATATACTTTAGCTCACACCTTTGTCTTGATCTTAATTGTTTTATTTACTTTTCCTATAAAAATTACGTGGATAACTTTATTATTCATCCCAGGATTAGCTCTTGTTTTAATAGGAAGCTTCTTGTTGAGTGTTATTTTAGGCATTTTGGGGGGCCGCTTTCGAGACCTTTCTCATCTTATTGCAGCCATTATGACTTTTGCCATGCTTTTGACACCCATTATGTGGAATCCTGATATGTTGACAGGTGGAAAAAGGTGTGTTCTTTATTTAAATCCCCTTAACTATTTTTTATCTGTTTTTAGGCAACCTCTTTTAAATAAAATACCCCCTATGGAATCTTATATAGGTGTTGTGGTGATCATTGGGCTCTTAGGGGTTCTAGCAAACTATTTATACAAACGTTTTTCTAAACGCTTAATTTTTTGGATATAATTATATGAGTATTCGGCTTCAAAATGTTTCTTTAGAATTTCCTATCTTTAATGCCCAACGGATGTCTTTACGTAATGCTATTACGGATAGATTGGGGGGAGCCCTGACCCACTATAGCAAGTCTGCCCAACTCGTTAAATCTTTGGATAATATTTCGTTGGAAATTCGCAAAGGAGATCGGGTGGCTTTAATTGGCCACAATGGAGCAGGGAAGTCCACTTTATTACGCCTTATGGCCGGTATTTATGCCCCCACCAGTGGTTCCGTTCATGTAGAGGGTTCCATTTCCACCCTTTTTGCAACAGGGGTTGGCATGAGTGAAGAAATGACTGGATATGAAAACCTTCTTCTAGGATCTGTCATTCATCATAAAAATTATAAACTTGCTAAAGAAAAAGTTCAAGAAATAGCAAATTTTACAGACTTAGGAAATTATTTAGGATTGCCCATGCGCACTTATTCAGAAGGTATGAAAGTGCGTATTGGATTCGCCATTGCAACCAGCATGACGCCGGACATTCTTTTAATAGATGAAATTTTTGGGGCAGGCGATAAAGACTTTGCTGAAAAAGCCAACAAACGCATGAATGAGCTTATTGAAAAGAGTGAAACATTGGTTTTTGCTTCTCATTCTGACGGGCTACTAAAAATGTTTTGTAATAAGGGAATTTTAATGTCGAAGGGACAGGTGCTAGAATTTGATGATTTGGGTAAAGTATTAGCCACATATAATAAAATTCCTGCCTAAATGTCCCAACCTCTTGTTTCCATCATTATTCCTTCCTATAACCGCGCAAGAATTATTCCTCAGGCCATTCAATCAGTTCTCAACCAGACTTATGAAAATTGGGAATTATTGATTGTCGATGATGGCTCTAGTATTCCTTTTGAATTAGAGAGCACCCTCAAAGACCCCCGCATTCAAATCCTGCGAAATGCTACCAATCAAGGCGCTGCTGCAGCCCGTAATAAAGGCATTCACCATGCCAAGGGTGTTTACATTGCCTTTTTAGATACAGATGACCAATGGCTTCCTCACAAGCTAGAAAAGCAGGTAGCTTTTTTGCAAAATTCTCCCCCAACAGTAGGCGGGTGTGTGACCGCTTGCCACCTTATTTATCCTCATAAGAAAAAAATACGCTATATTCCCATCATCGATTTTTACCAACAAAGTATTCGTGGCGAACATATGAGTGCCGGCTCCACCCTTCTTTTCAAAAGAGAATGCCTTGCAAAAGTAGGCCTTCAAAGTACAGACTTAAAACGCTTAGAGGATTGGGAATGGCAAATTAACTTTAGTAAATATTATACATGGCATGCCTTACCTGAAGCATTAGCCTCTATTTATGTTAATACCCCTCCTGATTTCCACAATGTCAAAGAAAGTATTCGCACCTTGCAAAAAAGAATGTCTTTTAAATCACCCACAGATACTAAAATATTTAAAAATCGCTGCCTTTACGAATTGGCCCTTGCCTCTTATTTGGACAAAAAATATATTTTTTTCCTATACTATATAAGCTTAATAGGGATAAAAGCACCTCTATATTGGAAAATTATAACAAAGAAATTTGCTTCTCATTATGACAAAAAACTATAACGAATATTTTATAAAAAACCCCGATAAGATTACCAAGCTGATAGGAAACACCTTTTATGGAAGAAGTGGATCTTATTTATTTTGCTCTCTATTTGATAACCATCCTGATCTATTAACCATTCCATTTTGGGGCTGGGGCAGTATTCTTTCTCCTCTTCTACCTTCTTTGATTTCTCTCTATGAGGGCAATAATGAAGAGATTTTAGCTAACTCTCTTATAGGGATTAACGAAAAATTTCCCTTTTTAGGCAATAATAAAGAGATCGATCTTTTTAAAAATGCTCTTATTTCAATTTTTCAACATATGAAAAAAACATCAAAAGAATTAAAAATGTCTCTTGTTATAAATTCTTTATTTATTGCATATTCCATAGCTAAAAACAAAAAAATAGCTTCTAAAAACCCCATCATTTTCCTTTCTATCCATGACTGCATTAAAAGTTTTATGGAATGTCTGGCTTTAGAATATGAAGATTTTTTCTGGCTTCCTAGTATTCGCCTCCCTCATAAAACTTTTGATTCTTATTTAATTCATTTGTGGTTTAACTGCAATTTATTTCCACGTATTACAAGGCTAGGATATGGGATATATCACTTCCAACAAGATGGGTGTTTATTACCTTTTTTAAAAGAAGAAAATCAGCTGGGTATTAGGTTTGAAGATTTGCATAGTAATGCTAAATTGGTAGTAGAACTACTATGTAAAAAATTTAATATAAAGTGCTACCCCACCTTGCTAGAAAGCACTCATGGAGGAGTACCGTGGTCGCTAGATGGGTTTTCTGGAGTTGACCCAACTTCCGTTGATAGAAATCATAAAATAAAAATCCTCAAAAAAATAGATGTGTTTTCTCTTCATAGCCTTCTTAAAGAAAATTATTTAGCATGGAATTATGAACAACCTAGTTACTCTTTCTATCAACGCTTAATTTATAAGAAAATTTTTTCCCTTTTACCTTTTATGAGAATTTTTTTCTACGCTTTAATTTTAGATTTAAAGCATATTATCTTTATGAAAGAGTCTCATACCAATAAAAAAAGCATAATACTTAAGTATTTTTCTAATGATCTTCCTTATACTCTAACAGCTTTAAGAAGCAAAAGAGATAGCACTTTAAAACCAGTTAATTACCTTAAGATTTTAAATGATGAATAATTTTCCCCATCTTTTCTGGATCACAGGTTTGTCAGCATCAGGAAAAACAACGACCGCAAAAGCTTTAGTTGATGCTCTTAAACAACAAGGACAGCAGCCAATCCTTTTAGATGGAGACGAATTACGTGCTGCCCTAGGTAAAGAAGGTTCTTTAAGCCGCCAAGATAGATTAGAGCTAGCCTATATCTACGCCCGCTTAGGAAAGCTTTTGCATGAGCAGGGACTCACTGTTGTGGTAGCAACTATTTCTATGTTTGAAGAAGTGAGACAGTGGAATAGAAAAAACATAAAAAACTATTTAGAAGTTTATTTAAAAATTTCAGAGGAGGAAAGAATTAAAAGAAATCCTAAAGGGCTTTATTCTTTTTCTTCCAATCATTCTATGGTAGCTATAGATGAAAAAGGTTTTGAAGAACCAAAAGAGCCGGACTTAATTTTCGAAGATAAAGATCAATTTTCTTTAGAAAATATTGCGAATAAAATTTTAGAAAAATATAAGGAGAGGATAAAAGAATGAAAACAACATTAAAACATGGTTCCTTCACAGGATTGGCTAAACATTATTCAGCTTACAGGCCATCTTACAATAAATCTGTTTTAAAAGGATTATCTAACCTTTTGAACTGTTCTATATCTGAGGCTGCTTTAGCAGATATAGGGGCTGGCACAGGGATTTGGACAAGACTTTTAGCTTCTCAAAATCCTAAAACACTGATAGCAATTGAACCTAATGATGATATGCGCTATCAGGGAGAGAAGGATTCTGCAGGAACCATTATTCAATGGAAAAAAGGTGATGGAGAAAACACAACTATTGAATCTAATAGCCTAGATATGGTTTCTATGGCCTCTTCATTTCACTGGGTTAATTTTGAGCAAGGTTGTAAAGAATTTCATCGCATTTTGAAA
The DNA here is from genome assembly GCA_048595075.1 of Alphaproteobacteria bacterium. Taxonomy (GTDB): domain Bacteria; phylum Pseudomonadota; class Alphaproteobacteria; order UBA7879; family UBA5542; genus JBAWWO01. Next base: position 6,373 of record JBMDXI010000115.1, on the reverse strand, counting down.
AAAGAGGGACGTTTCGTAGCTTTGTGGAATCCTCGCGATATTGAAAAAAATTCCCTTTTAGGTGAGATTGAAGATTATCTATATAAGTTGAAGCCTGACTTAAAGCGTGTTTCTTCGGGGCGTTCTGGTTTAGTAGAGGTGCTCACAAGCAAGCTTTATAGTTCTGGGTTTTTTACAGATGTGGTCTATATGGAGGGAAGAGATTTAGTAAAAATAACTCCAGAAGCCTATATTGGAGCTTGGCGTTCCGTTAATGATGTGCAATTTCAATTAGGCGGTGAAAAATTTGAAGAATTTATATCATTTGCAACAAGCATTCTTAAAAACTATGAGTCTATTGAAATTCCTTATCTTACAAGAGCTTGGTCTGCACAGAAAGTAGCATGAATTTAAAATTTTCGACAAAAGCTGAAACGTTACATAATCTACAGGGACGCATAAAATCTGCAAAGGTTTTAGATATTGTCTTTTTTTCACTAGAAGAATGGGAGCAAAATCCTGAAAAAATTTTAGAAAAAATTAAAAATTCTTTTAAAAATGTTTCATTATTTATAGTGAGGAGCAGCTCCTTTAAAGAAGATCAGATGAACGCTTCTCATGCAGGAGTTTTTGACTCTATTTTAAATGTTGAATTTAAAGATATTCCCCAAGCAATTGAAAAAGTCATCGACTCCTATGGTAAAAGAAAAATCTTGTCACAAGATCAAATTTTAATCCAACCTATGTTGCAAGAGGTTCTAATGAGCGGGGTTCTTTTTACATGTGACCCAGCCACAAAAGCCCCTTATTTAATTATCAACTATGAAACAGAAGGCAATACAGCCGCTATAACTTCTGGTGCTCTATCAAACCACCATACGATGATTATAGCAAAATCCCTCCACTCACATACAAATTCTTTCTTTGACCAGCTTTTGCATCTTACGCGAGAGCTTGAGCATATTTTTAAGGTTGATTCCTTAGATATAGAATTTGCTTTTACACAACAAAAGGAACTTTATTTATTTCAAGTAAGGCCTCTGGTTATTTCTGATGATAAAATATCTATAAAACAGCAGGAAATAGCTTTACATCAAATCAAAGAAAAAGTTGACCAATTAAGCGCCCCTCACCCTTATCTGTATGGTGATAAAACCATTTTGGGAGTAATGCCAGATTGGAACCCCGCTGAGATTATCGGTATCCGCCCACGGCCTTTAGCGCTTAGTTTATACAAAGAACTAATTACCAATAGTACTTGGGCTTATCAACGGGATAACTATGGATATAAAAATCTACGAAGCTTTCCCTTATTAGTTGATTTCCATGGACTTCCTTATATCGACGTTCGCGTTAGCTTCAATTCGTTTCTCCCCAAAACCATTCCATCTGAACTTTCTCATAAATTAGTTAATTATTATTTGGACTGTTTGAGAAATGATCCATCAGTTCATGATAAGGTAGAATTTGATATTGTTTACTCGTGTTACACATTTGATTTACCCGAACGAATCAAAAAGCTTAAAGAAAATAGCTTTACATCAAATGAGATTAAAATTTTAACAGAGAGCTTAAAAACTTTAACGAATACGATTATTCATAAGCACCAAGGTCTTTGGAAAGAAGATATTCAAAAAATAGAAACGCTTAAAGATCACTATCAAAAAGTAACCAACCAGTCATCATTTGATGAAATTTCGAAAATCTATTGGTTAATAGAAGATTGCAAACGTTATGGAACGCTGCCATTTGCAGGTCTAGCTCGCGCTGGATTTATTGCGGTTCAAATTTTAAACTCTTTAGTTACAACCGGCATTTTAACCATTCCTCAACGCAATGCATTTCTTAATAGTCTGGAATCTATCAGCTCAGAAATGACTAAAGATTTGTATATATTATCAAAAAAAGCTTTCTTAGAAAAATATGGCCACTTAAGGCCGGGAACTTATGATATTTTATCCCCCCGCTACGATGAAAGTCCAGACCTTTATTTTGACTGGAAAAACATTAAAAAATTAGAACCCTTTGAACCCCCGGAATTTCATCTGAATCTTTCGCAAATGAAAAGTTTAGAAAGATTATTGAATACTCATGGGTTAACCCACGATGTGGTGGGATTATTTGATTTCTTAAAAGCTGCCATTGAGGGGCGAGAATATTCTAAGTTTATCTTCACCAAAAGCTTAAGTGATGTATTATGCTTAGTAAAAAAATTAGGGGAAAAATATGGGCTTTCCTTAGAAGACATGTCGTACATTGATATCCAAACTATTCTTAATTTATATGGATCATGTCGAGATATAGGTAAAGAACTATGCTCCAGCACACAGCTAGGAAAATCTAAATATCAATTAACTTCTAGTATTCTACTACCCCCAGTTATTTGCTCTTCTAACAATATTTACGCTTTTGAGCTACCCGAAAATAAACCAAACTTCGTAACGCACAAGTCTGTTATAGCGCCTGTGGAAAAAGACTTAAAAAACACTCAACAGATGAATAAGTCTATAGTTTTCATTCCTAGCGCAGACCCGGGGTTTGACTGGATATTTTCTCATAACATTGGAGGATTTGTTACAGCTTACGGCGGTGTTAATTCCCATATGGCTATTCGTGCAAATGAATTAGGAATTCCAGCCGTCATTGGGGCGGGCGAAAAACTTTACCAAAAATGGTCAAAAGCATCTAAAATTAGCATCGATTGCGCCAATCAACTAGTGGAGCTTATTCATTGAAATATGTTGGATTAACTATGCGTGTTGACCAACACGAATATGAACGTCGTGATAGTATCGATCAGCGGTGGATAGATTTTTTAAAAGCTTGCGATCTTATCCCCTTTCTTATTCCTAATAATGACGCTTATGGGTCTTTTATATTAGAAAATATTCCTTTAGCGGGTATAATATTTTCAGGGGGAAATACACTGTGTAGCTTAGGAGGCGATGCTCCTGAGAGAGATAAAACAGAAACAACCATTCTGGAAATAGCTAATCAGAAATACCTCCCTCTATTAGGTGTATGCAGAGGCATGCAAGTGATTCTTCATCATTATGATGCGGAATTAGAAGAAACCCCAAATCATGTAGCTGTTCGACATGATATTAATTGGTACGGTAAGAAAAGGAATGTCAATAGCTATCACAAATTTGGAAGCAAACAATTACCAAAAGATTTCGCTTTATTAGCCCAAGCCTCTGATGGAGTTATAGAGGCAATTGAACATCAAAAATTTCCCATGAGGGGCATCATGTGGCACCCTGAGCGAGAAGAAAAATTTGATCCCTTAGATATTGAATTATTTAGAAAGCATTTTTTGCATGATAAATGAACTATACAAAATTTCTTCTTTAGCAGGAAAAATCATCTTAAACTATTACGGAGATAAAAACTTCTTGCTAAAAGAAGACCATTCTCCCTTGACCATGGCTGATCAGGCATCTCATGATTTTTTATGCAAAGCTCTCACAGAAATTAAAAATATCCCTATCTTATCAGAAGAAAATGAAGTGCCTTATGAAATTCGCAAAGAATGGAAAGAGTTCTGGATGATAGATCCGTTGGACGGCACGAAAGAATTTATAAATGGCATAGATGAATTTTCTATTAACATAGCCCTTATTCAGGGCAATAGGCCCGTCATAGGATCGATTTATGCTCCTGCTTTAGAAGAGTTTTATGGAGCAGTAAAAAATGAAGGAGTTCGCCTGAAAAGAAAACAGTCTTCAATTTTGGAACCATTAAACCCTCTTTCAACTCCTCTCACCAAACCCTATCCCCAAGACGTTATTGTTGCTACAAGTCGTTTTCATCATTCTTCTCTCTCTCAAGAATTTATGAAAGTAAATGGCTTTACGCATACTTCCACCATCGGAGCAGCTATTAAATTTGGTCGCTTAGCCTCTGGAGAAATAGATATATATCCCCGCTTTGAAGGTTCTAAAGAATGGGACACCGCCGCAGGCCAAATTATTTTAGAAGAGGCCGGCGGAACTATTATGGATGTGGAAACAAAGCAACCTCTTCTCTATAACAAAGAAGATGTAAGAAATAATTATTTTATTGCAGGAAATGCCCATCTTAGTTTCAACCTTTTAGAAATCGCGAACCTACAATGAAAGCCATTATTTTAGCAGCTGGGCGCGGAAGTCGCATGGGGCATCTTACTGATGAGCAGCCCAAATGCCTAACAAAAGTTGCTGGAAAGCCCCTTATCGAGCACCAAATTACTGCTTTAACAGAAGCTAGAATTAAAGATATTGCTCTCGTTACGGGATATAAAGCCGAAATCCTTTCTCCATATGGTATAAAACACTTTCATAACCATCAGTGGGGTACAACCAACATAGTTCATTCTTTATTATGCGCACGACCATGGTTAGAAGAAAATGATTGTATCATTAGTTACGCGGATATTTTTTATGGAACACAAATTGTAAAAGACCTGATAGCATGTAAGGAGAAAATCTGTGTGGCTTATGACCCCCATTGGCTTGATTTATGGTCAAAACGTTTTGAAAATCCTTTAGACGATGCTGAAACATTTAGAATAAATGATGAGGGATGCATTACTGAAATTGGCCAAAAACCGAGGACTATTGAAGAAATCCAAGGTCAATATATGGGGCTTTTAAAGTTTAGAAAAAGTTTTTGGAAAAAACTACCTGCTTTTGATATCCCTGAAAAAATGGATATGACTTCTTTTTTAAGGAAATTGGTAAACTGCGGTGATAGCATTAAGGGTATTGCTAATAAAGAAGCTTGGGGCGAGGTGGATAGTGAGAGGGATTTAGGCTTTATGAACGCTCTTACTTTAGTTCCGAAGGAGGACTAATGAATAATTCAAACCATCACCTTATTCCTAGCTTCTGTGAATTCGACACTCTTTCAAAAAATCATCAAGCCCTCAAACCCAAAGGTCTTTTTATTGAAGATAACCATGTCTTTTCAGCCTTTCTTTCAAAAAATTGGTGAGAACCTTGAAAGTAGGTTTTACCATGGATGCTTGCCATATCTTGAAGTCTACGAGCTATATCTCCATTTCTATCAGTTTCCAAGTGGTCTAAAGGAGTAACAAAGGGTTTATCCTCTTTCTTTTGTAAGAGACACTTAAGCCAAACATCGGGATAAGTAAAATCTTTACTAGGCTCTTTTAACCAGCTTGAATACCATTCGGGTAAGGGGCGATCTGATGTATTAACATCCAAATTAATATCTATTATTTTATAGTTATTATAACCAATTAATTGTGCCCAGAACTTAGGAGTCAAATTTACAAATCCGTGATCTACCCACCCTATTATGGGGCAAGAGTGGGATATATATCCCCCAACCTTACAATAATCATGAGCTACTCTAAAACCGTTAAGTTGGTTCAAAATATGTTCAGTAGTGCCTTCATTATTAACCCAATCATATTGTCCTAACTGTGATATTGGAACTTTTTGAGTATTAAGATCAAAAAAAGTTGATTTATATAAATTATTAACATCAATAGAGTGATACTTAAATTCCAAAAGACTAAATATATGCCCCATATCTATTGGAAGAGAAATATCAGAAAATAAGCCTTCAACATTACTAACTTTTAAAGATAAAGCAAATTTTTTAAGGCTAGTTAAAGCCTCCTCCAAATCACCTTCTAGGGTTTGAGCTCCAAACTCCAAAATTGAGCAGCCTGGAAATAACACCCCCTGATCAATTAACCTTATTAAGCCATGCTCAATTGAATTTGCCCTATATCCCATACTTTTTCTCCTTTTTAATTTTCTTTTTTTCTACAATTATAGTCAAGAGCATATAAATGATCCTGCTACATAGTTCTTAAATACCCTCTCTAGAGAATTTAGTCTTATTTTTTATTTAAACTTATTCATGATAATACATGAATCGAAAATCATGTCACGTTTTTAGTTAAAGTTATTTAAAAAATAAATCAGAGATTACTTTTTTCTTCTTTCCAACTGAAACTTTAAGATGATCTAAGTAACATATAAAGTTAGAGCCCTGCAGATGACTAAATATAATATCTGTATGAAACTTCTCTATACTCTCTCCATATAAAAATAAATTCCTTTTATATGATTTATATTTTCTAAAAACAGAAGGTATGTTTCTTATATCATTTAAGAGCAGCGTGATGATCTCAATTGGAGTTAAGCGTTTTAAATAAAGATGGGATAAATTCTTTGGAGAAAGGAACGTTTTAAATAATAAAACCTTAAATTTTAACGCATCAATTTTAGAAAACAAGGGTCTATGGCACTGTTAACAAAGTAGGTTAAGAACTTTCATGGAAGCAAGGGCGAAGAAAGAGAAGAAGGTAATGTCGAGTTTATCAAAGCGCAGAGCTAAGCGTTTGTTTTCTTTGATGTGGGCAAAGAATCTCTCAACG
>JBMDXI010000114.1:0-2214 GCA_048595075.1 Alphaproteobacteria bacterium | reverse complement strand
CTTTTGCTCGATATCAATAATGTGTTTATCAGCTGCACGAATCATGAAAAGTCCGCTGAGGAGTATGTAAAGAAGATGGCTACTTCGGGATTGGTAGGAGAAATTCATCTGGCAGGCTACAGAAAACTTTATCTTCCTCATGAAAAAAGTATTTTGGTGGATTCCCATGACACATTTATTGCAGCTGAAGTATGGAACCTTTATGAAGAGGCCATAAAAATATTAGGCCCCATTCCTACCCTTATCGAATGGGATAATCATATTCCTTCTCTTTCAACCCTGAAGGGGGAATGTGAAAAAGCCCAGTATCTTATGAACACACAGGTTAAGGCATGCGTTTAAAAGATTTTCAAGAAGCATTTAAAAATGGCCTCTTAAAGGGAGAGGCGGGATGTATTTCTGTACTTGAAAATGGCTTAAGTCCACAGGAAAGATTTTATGTTCATTATAATGGCTTAAGAGGAGGGCTTTTTACCATTTTAAAGGATTGCTATCCTTGCACTCATTCACTGGTAGGAGAAGAATTATTTACGACTTTGTCCAACGATTATATACATGCTTTTTGGCCTCAATCTCCTTATTTGTGTGATTATGGCAAGAATTTTGATGCATTTATCCAATCCTACGTGCCAGCCGTTGTTTACCAAACAGCCGCTTTAGAGGGGGCATTGCAAGACTCTTTGTTAAGCTATCCTTCTGGGCAGCCTTCTTTAAGTCACTTAAAAGAATTAGACCCTCAATTGATGCCTCAGCTTACTTTTTCTTTCGGTGAAAGTTTGCGATTTTTTGAAAGTGACTATGATTTGAAACGGGTATGGGATGACCGAAGAGCTTATGTAGATTTACCTCTAAAAAATAATCAGAAACACTTTTATTGTATTTTTAGCCAGCATAATTTCGCTTTTTTTCACGAATTATCTGCTGCAGAATTCTTATTTGTTCAAAGCATGCACCAAGGAAAAACGCTTGAAGAGGCTCACACAGACGCATGCCATGCTGAGTATGATTTTAACCTACACCCTATTTTAGAATTTTTAATTCAGAAACAACTTTTAAGGTCTTTTAAGGTGGTCATGAGCTAGTTTTAAGCTAGCTGTTTCTATCGTCTTTTCTAAATGGGCCATAAATTTATCTTCATCCCAGCCGGGAGGAATAGGGGGAAGAAATTCAACCGTAATAGTTCCCGGATATTTCATAAAAGTGCGGCGTGGCCAATAAACCCCTGAGTTAAGAGCCACTGGTACTACTGGAACCTGAAGATGCTTATAAAGGGTATAAATACCTTTTTTATAGGGGTTATGAGAACCTGGTTTTGATCGCGTTCCTTCAGGAAATATAATAATGGATTTTCCCTGCTGAATACGTTGTTTAGATAAGGAAATCATCGCTTTTAAAGAGGCTATTGTGCCGCGCCGATCTAACGGAATCATGCCGGCTTTTTTAAGGTATATTCCGAAGGGAAAAATATAGGTAAGCTCTTTTTTCAGAATATAAACGGGGGCGGGTAAAATATGGTTTAAAGCAAGAGTTTCCCAAGCTGATTGATGCTTAATGGCAAGCAGTACAGGTTCATGCGGTATGTATTGCTTTCCCTTTATACTATAGGATATGCCCACTATTTTTTTGAGTATCCATGAAACCCAACTGCTCCAGGCATGGGGAATCCAGATGTATACTTTCTTGGGGAATAAAAGGAGAGGCGATAGACACGTCAACCCAATGATGGTGCCTACATAAAAAACTAAATTGAATAGCAAAGAGCGAAAAGTAATCATTCTGAAGTGAGGCCTCGAAAAGGCATGGTAATCCATACAAGAAGATATTTATTATACTCAATAAATAGAAGCTTTAGGTTATACGGATTTAACCACCAAAAAAATGGCTGAAAGGTAGAGGAAACAACCGGGTAGGGAATTAAATGTACATGAGGAAGAGCCATTTTTAGCTCTAATAAGCTGCGTGGCATATGATAGTGAGAAGTCACAATTTTAAGAGATTTTAGGTCTTGAAAATCCTTGGCCCATTGTTTTGTTTCCTGGGCATTTTCTTTAGTAGATTGGGCTTCATACCCCAGCGTAATCTGATCGTGTAGATTGGGGTGGGGGGATATTTCTTCTAAATGAGTATGGCGCCCTGCCCCTGAAATAAGAGCTTTAGACTGAGGGCTTTTTTCTAATAAATCAAGGCCAGCTTGAATACGACCTTTTCCGCCTG
>JBMDXI010000113.1:0-4786 GCA_048595075.1 Alphaproteobacteria bacterium | reverse complement strand
AATTGTATACCCCTTCTCTTATTCAAGCAGGCCTTTTAAAAACAAGAATAGGGAATTTCTATATGACTAATTCTATCTGTCGTGCTTCGGCCTTGATGGCCAATGTTGCAAAAGAAAGGGAATGAAATAATCCAGTATTTTTAGGGTAGTAAGTAAAAAATATTTGTTGTCAGAAAGAAATTAGAGTATCTTCTCTTTTATAAAAAGGAGAAAACAGCATGAAAAATTACTTATTATTACTAACTTTTATAATAGGCCTTATGTGCTTAGAAACACAGGCTGACCCCTTTAGTAGCTTGGATGAGTTTTCAGAAGATCGCCATGCTCAAAAAACTATGCTTGAACTTGCTCAAGCGATATCAAAAAATCCAAATTTCAGCCCTTTCTTAAAAGATGTAGTTACGGATACAGGGGAATTTGTTCGGCTGACCCCTATTTTCTTAAAGCCGTGTGAAGAAATAGTAGAGAGTAGTTTACCTTATGAAACTTCTGCACCCGTCGTTAAAGTAGATGTGTCTGTGCCTGTGGTTGAAGAGACTGTGTCTGAGCCGGTGGTTAAAGCAGCTGTCCCATTGGTTGAGGGAGATGACGTCGTAAACTTGCCCCAACAAGATTTTGATCCAAATCGTCCTATCAATATTTTATCCATTAATGGGGGAGGAATCCGAGGAATCATTGCAGCTTTGATATTGGAAGAGATAGAAAAAAGAGCAAGGTGCCCTATCGCTGATCTTTTTGATTTTATTGGAGGAACCTCTACGGGTGGAATTCTTGCTCTCGGCTTAACACAACCTAAAGAAGGCAATCAGAAAATAAGTCAGTATTCTACAAGTGATATGGTCAAGTTCTATAAAACATTGGGGGAAGAAATTTTTCCGCAGTATAAGAATTTGATTCATAAGTATCTATGTAAAATCCCTTCAACTTTTTTCTGGGGTTCAGAATATTCCCCGCTTCCTTTGGAGTCTAAATTAAAGGAATTGATGAAAAAAACCCCCTTGAGTGCTGTCCGCACGCCTGTTGTGATAACGGCAGTTGATGTAGAGGAGAATAAACTACGTCTTTTTAGAAGTGTCCATGCCCAAAAAGATCCTAAAGAGAATTTTTATACAGCAGATATAGCACGGGCTACTGCAGCAGCTCCTACTTATTTTCCTCAAGCCCAGATTTCTCCTATCAATAAACCCGATAATGTGGAACATTTAATAGACGGGGGGGTGACGGCTAATAACCCAGCGCTTCTCACTTTTTTAGAAGCTCGTAATCTATTTGGGTCGAAGCGTCCTATTAATTTGATTTCCATTGGTACAGGAAAAATTCCCCAAATCAATGACACAAAAGAAGTGCCTTTTATTTTAAAAGCCAAGCCTATTCTGCAAACTATGCTTCAATCTCAATCTAACGGAATAGATAGTGTTTTAAAAGACATGGCAAAGGCCCAACCTGATTTAATAAGATATAAGCATTTTGATGTGTCGTTAGACGGAGCTTTGCACGGCTTGGATAAACCGCAAAATATCCGAAAACTAGAAAAGGTTGCTAAAGAAGCGATAGAAAATAGAAATGAAGAAATTAACAATATAGTAAATCTTCTGCAAACTGCTAAACGTGCGTGAAGGGACTATCAAAAATTAAACAAGTATAAAATTTGAAAGATAGGGGCGAGCACAATGGCTTCCCCTTCTATTCATCCGATTTAGTTTTCCTTAATGTAGAAAGTTTCTTTAATTGCTGGAATAAACTCTCTTCAAATCCGCGATGAGTAGGAGAGTAATAAGATTCGCGTCCCATCTCTTCAGGAAAATAATCTTGCCCTGAAAATCCTTCAGGAAGGTTGTGATCATAGATGTAATCTTTTCCGTATTCCAAGTTTTTCATCAGAGAAGTGGGGGCATTGAGGATATGTTTAGGCGGCATGAGAGACCTGTATTTTTGAGCTGCTTGTAAAGCTTTATTATAGGCCACATAAGCTGCATTTGATTTGGGGGCAAGCGCCAAATAAATGACACACTGGGCTAAGGCTAACTCTCCCTCGGGAGAACCTAAAAATTCATAAGCATCTTTGGCGGCAATGGCTTGTGGGAGGGCGGTAGGATCAGCGAGACCAATATCTTCTACAGCCATTCTGATAAGTCGTCGGGCAATAAAGGTCCTATCTTCCCCAGCATCAACCATACGGCAAAACCAGTACAGAGAAGCATCAGGGTCTGATCCGCGGACAGATTTGTGAAGAGCACTGATAAGGTTGTAATGCCCTTCTTGAGCTTTGTCATAAAGAGGGGCGCGCCGTTGAATAGCCTCGATTAAATGAGGGGAGTCTAACAGCGGGGTAGGCGGATATCCCAATAAGCTCTCCGCAAAATTAAGAATAGTTCTGCCATCGCCATCAGCCATTTGGTACAGGAGGGCGCGGGCTTCTTCCGTAAGAGGAAGTTTTTTCTTTTCAAAGGATTCGGCCCGCTGAAGGAGAGCCTCTAAACTCTCTTCGTTCAAACGGTGAAGAACTAGCACCCGGCAGCGGGACATTAAAGCTGAATTAAGCTCGAAGGAAGGATTTTCTGTGGTGGCTCCTACTAAAGTGATCGTCCCTTCTTCAATGGCTGACAAAAATACATCTTGTTGGGCCCGATTGAACCGATGGATTTCATCCACAAATAACAATGTATTTTGCCCCATTGCTTTACGCTGTTGAGCAGCGTCGAAAACTTTACGTAAATCAGCCACCCCTCCGACGAGGGCGGATACAGTTTCAAATTCTAAACCCACTTCTTTCGCCAGGAGTCGTGCAAGGGTTGTTTTTCCACATCCCGGCGGCCCCCACAATATAAGAGACGGTAAATTCTTCGCTTCCAGAAAACGTCGAAGAGGTTTCCCTTCACCCAATAGATGGTCTTGTCCCATAATATCATTGATACGCTGAGGACGTAATCGATCGGCTAAAGGTCTGTCTTTAGAAGAAATATTATCAAAAAGATTGCCAGTTTTTAAGGGCATAATAACCTCCTATTTTTAGTTTATATAGTGAAAAACATTTAATTGCTATAAAGAAGAGGAACTCTATAGTATCCTATTTTCTTAATTGAATATTTGCCTAAAATTCTCCTAGACATACATCATAATTTCGCGTCTACTTTTTATAGGCGTCTATTCCTACAACTATGGAAGACTATATTTGTTTGATTATGTGAGGTATAAAATGAAAAAACTAAGACCCTTTAGATTGATTTCTAAAATCCTGCTTGGCTTTTATATAACTTTCTCAGTTTATACCCAAAGTTGGGCTTTACATATTATTGACATAGACGAAACTAATTTTGCCAAAGGAGTTGCCCATGTTAATGACTCTAAAAAGACGGAGAAGAAAAGTTCTCAATATCTATCGGTAAGACTTGTGGATTTTGATGTAGACCAGCAAAAATTTGAACGAATTAGCTACTATTTAACACCTGACAAGAAGGAATATAAATTTGAACACAAGGGGTTAAAGGTTACTTATGGATATAGCAGTGATAAGAAGGGGAAGTTTTCTGTTGAAATAGATGCTACAGGGATAAGTGAAGATATATGGTGTTTTTCTCATGTAAAGCCCACAGGGGCGAATGTAAGGGACTTTGAATGGATCGATAGAGAGACACCCGCTTGTTTTATTTCCTGCAAGGGGGAGCTAAAATATCTCAATATTTCTAATCTTAAGCCTCTCTTAGAGAAGCTAACAGAAAGAAGGAATACTACCCCTCTCTTCCAAATCCAGTTTCTGATCGGAGGATCAGATTTTAAAAGCTCTTATAATCTTACCGGAGAAGCAGCAGGTAGCATCTATGCAGCAGGGGTTAACCATAAGGATGAGGTTGGACTATTAGGAGAACTAGCTGCAGATATAACTTTTACTGCCCATGGATTTAAAAAATATCATTCTAAAATAAAAGGTAAAAAAGGAGAGGGAGAGGGAAATAAAGGCTTTGATGGAATTTACATAAATTCTGAAGAAAAAGATATATCCAAGCAACAATTGTGGATAGTTGAGTCTAAATTCACTCAGACCCCCCTAACGCCTGGAAAAATGGAAGGTCATTTGAGCCCTAAAGTTTCAAAAGGCGCCAATATTACTACATATAACTCTTCCAATGATAAAAACCTTCTAACGACAGCTGCAACAATTGTAACGGTAGCTAAAAATCATCCTGAAAATGTATTTTTCTTGGGATATAATGTAATGTCAAATGGGACGGTAAGAACACATTTCTTTAAGTTCATTGATATATTTTTACCGGAAGAACCAAAAACGCCTGCCAATACGAATCAAGTTTTAAGCCTGGATATGTTAACGCCTCAAACCCCTCCTCAAATCCAAGAGAAAATTCTTCACACTTTTCTCTCAGAGTTTGCTCAGAAAACAGGAAAGTCGATGGATGAAATAATAAAGATGACCTCTCGCTTAAAAATTGATGATAGTAGCAAAGAAGAGTCATCTAAGCCAGGGCATATCACCCTCAAAACTCGACTAGAGAGAAGGTTTTAGAAAATAAAGAAATCTCTTTTAACAATTCTAGTAAGTGTTGCTTTTTTTAGGTTCCATATTTTTTCTTAACCGGATAGGAGAAGTATAAAGTATAGCTAAATTAATATAAAGTGAGTATAAAATATAGAGTTCAATTACCTCGTAGTGTTTCCCCCGTGCTCGACACGGGGGTCTATAACCCTATATCTACAGCCATGTTGCTGATTATTTAATGGACTCTCGGGTCGGAGCCCGAGAGAATCACGAGGGGGGGGGTCTTATACTCAC
>JBMDXI010000112.1:0-4988 GCA_048595075.1 Alphaproteobacteria bacterium | reverse complement strand
GTCTTTGCAATTTTGTGGATTGCAAATAGGACTTTTCTCAGACAAAGTATTGCAAATTGGCTCTATAGGGCTGATATAATTAAATATGGGTGCCCTATTAACTTTGTTTATGCTTGCTACATAAGGGGTTTTCTGCACGTTTTGTATTTTAGTTGGTACTTCTATTCCTTCAAATTCGACAGCCATTGCAGATGTGGCAATAAACAAAATTGACGAAATAGTTTTTGTAATTCCTCTCATGTTCTTTTCTCCTAATATCAAGTTACAAAGTCTCTAAAATATTCTTTTTATTCACAAATGTCAACACCTTAATTTTTCATGTATAGTTAATAGCCTATAAAATGAACATAAGAGCTCCCCGTGATTCTTTCGGGTATTCTCCTTGGGCTTAAGGTGTAGATTGATCCAAGAAGCCCCCGCGTCAAGCACAGGGGAAGTCATAAGGGGCTATTTGAGCTCTATATTCTATCCCCCTTTTATATGAATATTGGTTGCTATAAGATATTGAGTTCTATAGTATTAAACTAAAAGCGAGGAAAAAATTGTGAAAAATAACAGGATAAAGCTAGTGGTAGGAGTTTTGTTGCTTGAATTGAGTTCATTATGTTGGGCGACAACCATTGATCAAAGGTCAACTGATATCACAAAAAATGAGGGGGAAGAGGAGGTTCAAGATCAGCTTCCTACGTATGAGGAAGCTATAAAAAATGATTATTTGCCTTCCTATAAAGAGGCTACTGAAAAAGATTCACGTTTCAAAAAAATATCACGCTCCCCCAAGCGTAAATTTGAGCGTACTATAGGTGCAAGTAAAAGAGCGGTTCATTTCATTAAAAATCGTTTAGCGGGTTCATTAGGCAGCTCTGTAAAATTTAGAGAGGAAATTAAGAAAATGCAGCGGTGCATTGTTTTTACAGAAATGACCCGTATCTTGGATAATAGTTCACCAGCTCAAATTTGTGAGAAAATTTTATCTTTGGGGGAGGACTCAGTGCCGATGGTTTTAGCTGAAACATGCAAGCTTGTGAGTAAGGGGAGCGTTGAGCAAAAAAAGAAAAAAATCTTAGAAGGCGAAGCAGCGTGTACTTATATAAAAAAGGCAGGTAAATCTTTTCGCGGGTTCGGTTTTTGTAAAAGATATTGTAATGAATCCCAATGTGGTGAAAGGCCGTATGTTCGTACTCAATGTAACTTTTTAAAGAATAATTTAGGTATATGCAAAACTTATATCGAAAAAAATTGCAAGCCAGGAGAAAAAGCGGGTCTGTTTTCTGCAAATGTGCAAAAAGCTGTTGATTACTTAGAAAACTTAGCTCATAAACAACAATTTATAAGGGATGTAGCTAATCCATTATAAAGGGAATACGTCAAAATTCGTCGCTGATGTGCCTCATCACATGTTCGCTCCTCGTTTTTCGTACCACTTTAAATTGATTTATATAATCCGTCATTTAAACTGATTGCCTCAAAATTTATCGCTAGATTAGATATATCCCCTATTTGCTTCGAATTTCTTGCGCTCATTTTAAACTTTCTCCACTATATTCTACCAAAGGTCGCCTGATTGTTTCATCTCTTGAAAAACCAAAGAAGGATGATTATATAAGTACTACATTTAAGCGAAGAAAGGTATTGATAATGAAAAGATTAATGGTTTTAGGGGTGCTTGTAATAAAAGTAAGCTATGGAAGTTTTGATCCACAGAACGGTGAGGAGAATAAGTTATCTGTTCCTACCTCACATAATTTAGCGAAAAATATTCAAAGTAATTTCTACCAAAATGATTTAGGGATAAACACCCCTACCGAGCAAAAAACACACAAATCTGTAGAAGAGTGGGCTGATGAATTAAAGTATAATACTGTCGCATTTGACCGTGATGAGCTTATAAGCGCTATAGCAAAAACGCCTCGACGTCAAAGAGATACCATAATAACTTTAGCGACCACCTTTATGACAGAGGAGATGAGTGGGTATGATCTTGCAGATTTCATAGATAATATAAGAAAAATTTCTCGACGGCAGCGAAGTGAGATAGTAGCTAAGCTGCATCCGTTTATAACTCCGAGCATGGATGGCCGCGGTCGTGCTTTGTTCATAAACACCGTAAGAGAAATTCCGCGACGACAACGAGATGATGTATTAGGTAGAGCGCGCCCTTTTATAACAGATTATATGAAGGGAAATAATTTTATCATAGATGCTATAAAAAACATTCCTTCCTCTCAAAGAGATGATGTGCTAACTAAGGCTGGCAGATTTTTTATCCCAGGTATGAGTCAATGGGAGTATTCTTGTATTATAAATGCCATAAAAGGGATTCCTTGTAATCAAAGAAAGAGTGTATTAGCTCAGCTTCGTATATTCTTTACACCTGGTATGAAGGGGCCTGATTGTTCTCAGATTATAAATACCCTAATGAGTATTCCTGAAACTCAAAGAGCTTCTGTAGTAGCCAGATTGAAGCCCTTTATAAGAAATGATAATCCAGCCTATTTTCATGTTATTCTCCTAGAGTCCATAAGTAGTTTTTCTACTGGTCAACAAGAAAGAATAATTTGCCATACTCAAGAACAATTATATCAAGATGAAGAAGATGGAAAACTTCCTCCTGATCTCATAAATAGGACACGATACATCATGGATGTTTTTCAAGAAAAAATTGGGCTAATCAGAGAGGAAGCTCGAGCTTCGAGAGAACTTAAAGCGATCTTAGGAGAGATAGGTAGAAGAAATCCACAGTTGTGTAGATGGGGAAGTTAAGGGAGGGGTATCTTTCTCTGAAGGAAGTTGCTGACCCATAAATAAACTGCTTGTATGAATAAATTAAGAATAGTTCCCAAAAGTGGTGGAGGTGAACGGGATCGAACCGATGACCTCCTGCGTGCAAGGCAGGCGCTCTCCCAGCTGAGCTACACCCCCCACAAGCGGGATACTCTTTATAGCTAATTCTTTTAGCTATGATTCTTTGGCTTCCGCAAAAAACCAAGGAATGGTGGGCCTGGGAAGACTTGAACTTCCGACCTCACGCTTATCAAGCGCGCGCTCTAACCAACTGAGCTACAAGCCCTTGTTTTTTTCGCTATGTTGGTGGAGCTAAGCGGGATCGAACCGCTGACCTCTACAATGCCATCGTAGCGCTCTCCCAGCTGAGCTATAGCCCCAACATGAAGACAAAATAGCATCCTACAAAAAACTTGCAAGTCTTTTATTCATTTTTTTATAAAACCTGTGTATTTTTTTATATTTCTTCAGGACTTTAAATTTGAAGAGAATTTTTAATAAGGAAACAATCCTTGTTGAATTTTTATAAAAAATAAAAAACTAGACGTTAGCCCAAAAATGTGTTAGCTCTTAAACACTTTCATAAAATACTCATGCTGAAAGAATATGGCGCGGGGTGGAGCAGCCCGGTAGCTCGTCAGGCTCATAACCTGAAGGTCGTAGGTTCAAATCCTGCCCCCGCAACCAATTAATCAGCGCCTTTGACAGTATCTATCTCAAACAAATAAAAATCCATTGCCACACTGTTGCTGCACTCTAACGTGCGCCCTAGCAAAAAAATTAATTTAAAAACGGACTCCTCGTAAAATGTATTTTGTACCATCCCAGGAGTGTATTATTTATCCATCATTGAGCCCTAATCCATTATTTCTTCTTCTTCTTCTTCTTCTAGGGGGAAGATTGCTCCATCGGCGTTGAGGAGGTCATCAAAAGTATTGTTTCCAAAGCCTTCTATAGCTTCCTCTATCAGATGACTAAAATCATCTTCATCATCATTTTTTTCTTCACCAGTTAAGATATTATTCTCGAGCATAAACTTCATAGCCCATTCCTCATCCCACTCATCATCGAACGCCGCGTCTTCTCCTAAATCTAAGGATCCTAACCACCCGCCAAACGGAAGGTCTATGATTGACTTCTCAGCCCCTCGCGTATCATCTTCCCCAGCTTGTAGTTCTAAGTTGTCTGCAGAATCTTTTCTGCTCTCTGAAGCTACAATACCTGTATTTGTTTCATTCTTTTTCCTGCTGCTGTGCGTAGCACGCCACTTTCGGTATGATTCTCTTATGGCCTCCCTTCTTTCCTCAGCAGCTTTCCTTACTTCTGGAGTAGCACTTTCTAAACCTTTTACTAACTTAGCATAGCTCTTTTGGTTTGATTCTCTGAGGGCTTCCCTTTTTTTCTCAGCGGCTTTCCTTACTTCTGGATTATCACTTTCTAAATCTTTTAGTAACTGAGCATACCACTTTCGGGTTGATTCTCTTCGGGCTTCCAATTTTTTCTCAGCTTCTGCTTGTACATTTGGATCATCACTTTTTAAATCTTTTTTTAATTGCGCATATGCCTTTCGTTGTGATTTTCGAATTGATTCTCTTCGGGCTTCCATTTTTTTCTCAGCGGCTTTCTTTACTTCTGGTTTATCACTTTCTAAACCTTTTTTTAATTGCGCACGTTCCTTTCGTTTTGACTTTCGGTTTGATTCTCTTATGGCTTCCCTTTTTTTCTCAGCTGCTTCCTGTACTTTCTGATCATCACTTTCTAAGTCTTTTACTAACTGAGTACGCCACTTTTGGGTTGATTCTCTTATGGCTTCCATTCTTTTTTTAGCTGCTTCCTGTACTTTCTGATCATCACTTTCTAAGCCTTTTTTTAATTGCGCACGTTCCTTTTGTTTTGACTTTCGGGTTGATCCTCTTATGGCTTCCCTTTTTTTCTCAGCGGCTTCCTTTACTTCTGGGTTATCACTTTCTAAATCTTTTTTTAACTGCGCACGTTCCTTTCGTTGTGATTTTCGGGCTGAGTCTCTTCGGGCTTCCATTTTTTTCTCAGCTGCTTCCTTTGCTTCTGGCTTATCACTTTCTAAACCTTTTACTAACTGAGCATAGCTCTTTTGGGCTGATTCTCTTTTATAATATAGTCTATATTTATATTGTATTATCTCTTCTTCTATTTTTTTCTTTCTTTCTTCTGCAGGGACATCTTTC
>JBMDXI010000111.1:0-6035 GCA_048595075.1 Alphaproteobacteria bacterium | reverse complement strand
CTTTCATTGTTTTTTTCTCCCTTCTATTTTTTTTCTCACACCATTCTACCACCTTTCCCTCATTTTGTTAACAGTGCCATAGTAAATTTTATAAAGAATGCAGAAGCCCTTCCCAATACATCATCTCTTTCGCCTGCTTCAATTTTACCTATGGCCTCTATGATTGTCGCATAACCACCTTTTTTATCCCGATGTGTTGCAAACCACTTATGAGCCCTTTCTAATACATCATCTCTCTCGTCGATAGGAATACCTCTTATAACCTGCACGATTCGATCGTAGTCAGATTCTGAAGGAGCTTCTGTAAAGAATGGGACAAGCCACTTTAATAGGGTGTTGTCCTCTTCAGCAGAAACCTTTTTTATAATAGAAAATATCTTGATACTCTCATCAGGACTAATTTTACCTCTATTCTGAGTCAAAAAGCTTCCAACTGTCCTCAGTACATCATTTATATCTGTAGTAGGAATCTCCTTTAGGATATTGATGACCTTATCATAATGAAAAACTTTCATATTTGGTAGACGAAAGTTGGAATAAACCCATTCTAATACATAAGGCCGTTTATCTACAGGGATATCTTTTAAAACAGGGAGGATATCAAGGGGATTATCCATAGCGTCTGTTATAAACTCAGTAGCCATTTCTAATATGTAACTTACTTCCCCAGCAGGAATAGGTGCTATGATGGAGATGACCTTGTCAAGATCCTCTTGCACCACTGCATCCATACTATCTGATAAAAAATCCCGCGCTTTTCTGAGAAGTTTATTTTGCCTTGCAGGATCATTTTCACCCATCCCCTCTCGCGCAAATGATTTGGCATCTTTTCCAGAGGCTGTGTCCTCGCTAGTAGCTCCCCATGACAAAGATAAGTTTAAGAAACAAAGCCCTGCCCATACTATTTTCCAAGATATTCTTATCATCCTCAATCCTTTAAACCAAAACTTAATTCACCCTCATCAGGGGGCTTATACAGATATAGGGATTAAAATTTTTTTTTCAAGGGAAATATGGGGTGTTCATTTTTTTTTCAGACTATTCTATAGCTAAATCAATTTAAAGTGAGTATAAGACCTCCCCTCTTGATTCTCTCGGGCGTTCTCATTGGGCTTGATCCGTGGATTGACCCGAGAGTTCATTAAATAATCAGCAACATGGCTGCAGCTATAGGGTTATAGATTCCCGTGTCGAGCACGGGGGAAGCACTAGGAGGTAATTGAACTCTATATTTTATACTCACTTTAAATTGATTTAGCTATAGTGCTTCGAATAAAGGGCAGAATTAGACTTCTTTCTCCTTTTTGAAAATCTTCCACAACAGAATCAATAATGCCATCTAAAATACTCTCGTCTTCGTATTCTTGTAAAGCTTTCTCTTTCTCATCCTTATCAATGTAGGGCAGATTGTCTTGAGCATATCTTTTCATGATTTGTCCCGCTTCTATTGGTGTGGTTTGTCCTATTTTATATCCATTCCCTCCCAACACTTTGGCGATGAAAGGAGCCCTCTCCGGTCTCGATAAGGTGAGAAGAGATAAAAACTCGCTACGTTCTTGATTAATGTTAGCTGAGTCAAAGATTGTAGAAAACTCTTCTAGATGCAGTTCACGTAAGGCCAAGAAGATACGCTCGTTAGTGCCAGCCACACAACTGAGAGAATTATTTCCATCGTAGGCTGTAAGAGAATCTTCTATAAATCCTGCCCCCCAAACATTTAACTGCTTTTTATGAAGCTTGGTTACAAAAGAATAAACAAGGGTTAAATCATCCCAATTAATGGCATTTATCAAAGCCTGGGACAATGCATTTCTTTGCTCTTTTGTGAATATGGACAATCTCTTGTTATGATCGATATAACTTTCAATAAAGGTTTCAATCCGTTGACGTTTTACGATTGTCTGTTCTGCCATTTTTTCTTTAACCAAGGCGCGGGCGCGTGTAATTGTAATTCCTTCTTCGCGCCCGTCTTCTCTTCTCGCCGCACCTGCTGCTTTGGCTACATTATGCACTTGAAAAGCAGCAACATTATGAAGAGCGGGATTTCGTCTGTGTAGGGGGTTTAAAGCTAAATTTATAAATTGGTTTATAATATTTGCTCTATTGTCATTTGTTAATTCCCCATTTCTTTCAGCTTCCTCTATTTCTCGACCCACTACTATAAGGATTTCTTGCCGGCGAAGATGGGGGATTGAATGGATAGCGTCTATAATTAAGGCACGTTGAATTCCATTCATATAATCTTTAATGAATCCAAAAGCTCGGCCTAATACATCATCTCTTTCTTCTGAGGAGGTAATTTTACGAATAGCGCCTATAATACTAACACGCTCAAGTCTCTCCATACCGCTTTTAAACAATGAAAAGGCCCGAGCCAATACATCATCTCTTTCTTTTCTTCGAATGTCACCAATAGCCTTTATGATCTTAGCATAATCCTCTTTTTCATCCAGATTTTTTGCAAAGAAATTAGGGGCTCTTTCTAATACATCATCTCTTTCTTGAGAAGGGGTAATTTGGCTGACAGCCCTTACAATCTGCCCAGAAGCATGGTCATGGGCATTCCCTGTAAAAAATTCGGAATTATCTTTAAAAAACTTACTAACCCTTCCTAACACATCATCTCTTTCTTTAGGGGTGATAATTTTATGAATAGCTTCTATGATTTTGATGAGAGCCCGTACATCTACATTCTTTATAAAGAAAACAGAATTATTTTTAATGATTTTATCAACCCTTCCCAATACATCCTCTTTATCGTTGAAAGGAATAGGTCTTATAGCCTGTAGGAAGCAAAAATATTCCTCTTCCGACCCATCTTCTGTAAGGAATGGAGCCCATCTTAATACATCATCCTCTCCATCAGCCGGAATATTTTTTATAATAGCGATACTTTTGATAATAGACTCCGGACTCAGTTTATCTTTATTTTTCTTCAAAAATATTTCCACCCGTCGTAATATATCATTTATACCTGGGGTAGGAATCCCCTCTATGATATTGATAATCCTATCATAATGAGAAACTTCCATATTTGGGAGGCTAAAGGAATGCAACCATTCTAATGTACTCTGCTGTTTATATGAAGAAATATCGGTTAACACAGGAATGCTATCCAAGGGTTTATCCATATCCTCCGTTATAAAATCGATGGTATGGAGAGGATTATCCATAGGCGCCGATATAAACTCAGTATCTTTATCCGGAATAGGCAGATCCTCTTGCGCCACTGACTCCATACTCCCCTCTCGCGTAAATGATTTGGCATCTTTTCCAGAAGTTGTATCCTCGCTAGTAGCTCCCAATGACAAAGATAAGTTTAAGAAACAAAGCCCTGCCCATACTATTTTCCAAAATATTCTCATCATCCTCAATCCTTTAAACCAAAACTTAATTCACCCTCATCAGGGGGCTTATACAGATATAGGGATTAAAATTTTTTTTTCAAGGAGAATTTTTGTTTTATCACACCTATAGCTAGACAGATTTAAAAGTAGTCTAAGGAAAATATGGGGCTTTCATTTTTTCTCAGACTATTCCAGCCATATCATCTTTTCCTTACTTTGTTATCAGCGTCATAGGGATAAAGACTCTGCCACTATCGAGGTCTAAAGTTTTTTAGTTCCCCCAAAATTTCTTTTTCCTGCATGCCTAATAATTCAAAGGCTTCACGGAAATAAGGGGGCAGGGGGGCGGAAAAAGTCAGCTTTTTCTTTAAAACAGGATGCATAAAAGTCAATTGATAGGCATGTAAATAGAGATGCTTCGGCAGGTTTTGCCAAAACACGCTGGCATCCCCATATTGGCCATCCCCTAAAATAGGACAGTTGTGGTGGGCTAAATGCACACGCAACTGGTGAGTGCGCCCTGTGGCAGGCGACAAAGCAATGCATGATGCCTTTTTGCTTGCATGGGAAAGAACATGATAAAAAGTAAGGGCTTTTTTACCCTGTGGATCAACGATCATTTTTTCGTATTTGCCTTCTTGAAAATGAATGGGATCGTTGATGGAACCCGTGAGTGGGTGAAGAACTCCCTGCGTAATGGCAATATAGATTTTTTCTAGTTGTCGCTGCTTAAAGGAATCCGCGAGCGCCGCTGCAGAAGGGGTTGTTTTAGCAATCACTATCAACCCACTTGTTTCTTTATCCAGGCGATGAACTAATTTAAAGGTA
The DNA here is from genome assembly GCA_048595075.1 of Alphaproteobacteria bacterium. GTDB lineage: Bacteria > Pseudomonadota > Alphaproteobacteria > UBA7879 > UBA5542 > JBAWWO01. Next base: position 1,860 of record JBMDXI010000111.1, on the reverse strand, counting down.
GCCCCTATTTTTTGGCCCCATGCTTGAAGAAGTCCATCTAAATGGAGAGTCTGCTTGGTTCCCCCTTGCACAGCAAGGCCAGCCGGCTTGTTAAAGATAATAAGATGCGCATCTTCAAAAACAATCCAGGACTTCAGCTTTTTTTCCATGTCAGAAGATAAGGCAGAAGTTTGTCTTTGTCGGGGGCGTTGAGGGTTTAAAGTGGCTGCTTCATTTAAAATGGCTGGGGGTGGTAAGCGCACCCATTGATGGGCTTCCAAACGTTCTGACCCTTTCACCCGTTTGCCATTGAGGCGAATATGGCCTTTGCGAAACAAACGAGCCCATTCACCATATTTTATCTGGGGATAGAGGGTGCCCAACCATTTATCCAACCGTAAGCCAATGGCGTGCGAGGGAATGTCTATTTTTTGACCAAGAGAACTCATAATCATCCTAACCTAAAGGAATATGATAAATTTTAAAAGGACAATCTTTCAATGTTAAAGACGTTCTGGGGGGCGCGGTAGATAAAGAAGCCCCTCATCCCGAGCATTTTCTATAGTCCGTACTAATTCAAGAACATTTTCATCTTTATCTTTATCCCATCCTTCATAGAAACATGCAGTTAAATAATCCATATACTTAGTATTAACTTCATCAAGGTTTTTCCCGAGGTGAAGGTAATATTGCTTTGAGAAGAAATTTTTTCCTAGCAGTTTTGCATACGTTAGATCAGGGTTTATGGTAGAAGGTATTAAGAAAAAATCTATAACCCCCCGCCCTAGCTTTAAAACGCCTACATTTTTTAATTTTTTTGTGGATCTGTACTGCATAGGAACGCCAGTTCCTAAAGAAATTAATAGTTGGTTTTCTAAGGGAAAGCCAGCTAGATGTAATGTTGAAGAGCTCCATAAGAGTGGATTATTTAAGTAGGCGCCTCCATCTAAGCAGCGAACGGTGCGTCCTGGAGAGAGTGTAACAGTGGCAGGATCTACATATGTGGGGGCCGCTGTAGCAGCTCCAGCAGCTTCCCATATATAAGGATTATATGCAGCGTCTGTAGCAGCTCTATAAGATTCCCATTGCCCTGGATGCATATTGCTAGCGTTAACATAGGGAATGCCAATGAATTTTCCTTGATTGAGATACAAGCTACTTAATTTAATTTCCTTTCCTAATATACTCTGTAATACAGCATCCATTTTGGCACGATCATATTTGGGGCTATTCCAACCTCTCATAGAAATAAAGTCACGCCAGATGGAAGAGGAAAAAATAGTTTGACCTTGTGTGTTATAAATTTCCACAACATCCTGAGCGCTATACTTATAGGTGGTGGGATGGTCTGCATCCACAGGAAGAAGGGAAGCCAGCGCCGTAAGGGCGCCGGAAGAGGTTCCTGCAATTGTAAGAGCTATCTCTCTGAGAAGAGAACAGTTATAAGTTCTTTCTAATTCATAAAGAAATAAAGCGGGAAGAATACCTCGTCCCCCCCTCCATGGATTGACACCCCTACCGTTGCTTGAAATGGAGGAGGATCTACCCATTTAACAGAGGGGGTTGAATATAAAGGTAGTTTTGAGCCCAATTCAGATGAGCGGTAAGGTTCCTCGGGGAGGGGAGAGGTGTATTCTTCTTCCGGTTCGTTTTCAAGGCTTTCAGAAGCACTTGTGCTAGTATTTGTATTGAAATCGTAGATATCTGCAGAAAACCGTTCGTTTGAAGAAAGAGAGGAGCTTATAGTCGATCCCATATAAAAGTATCATAGTGTAGGGTCGAGAAAGAGTTGATCGATGGAGCAACGGAGTTTTCTACGACGTGCTTTAGCTTGAGCCCATTTTTTCTCGATAGGGTTAAGGTCTGGACTATAGGGAGGAA
>JBMDXI010000110.1:0-2800 GCA_048595075.1 Alphaproteobacteria bacterium | reverse complement strand
GGGGGCGAAGCACACAAAAAAGGGGATTGCCACAATCGAAAAGATTGAAAGCAGTGAGAACAGCGGTGGTTTTTTATAAAATGATATTTCATGTTTATATTTAAATACTAAACGAGATAGAAGAGAATTTATACTACTTTTATAAAATCCCTAGCATCTTAGCTGATCTTCGTTATAATAACTCTATGACTTTATTGTTTGACTCGCAAAAGAAAAAGAAACCTGATAGCTATTCCGCAAAAGATATTGAAGTACTAGAGGGGTTGGAGCCTGTCCGTCGCCGCCCTGGGATGTACATTGGGGGAACGGATGAGAAAGCACTTCATCACCTGGTATCTGAGGTATTGGATAATGCCATGGATGAAGCAGTTGCGGGCTATGCGACTGAGATTCACATTCACCTGAAAGCAAATGGCTATTTAACTATTACTGATAATGGGCGAGGGATTCCTGTGGATCCGCACCCCAAATTCCCTAAAAAATCTGCGTTGGAAGTTATTTTAACAACCCTGCATTCAGGGGGGAAATTTAGTGACAAAGCCTATGAAACAGCAGGGGGTCTTCATGGGGTGGGGATATCTGTTGTCAATGCCTTATCAGAGCATTTAATTGCTGAAGTATGGCGCCACAAAAAGTTTTGGCATCAGGAATATGCCCGGGGAGAACCCGTAACTTCCCTTAAATCATCGCCTGAAAAGACTGATAAATCAGGGACACAAATATCCTTTAAGCCAGATCCTGAAATTTTTGGGGAAAATGCGCACTTTAAAGCAACAACCATCTATAAAATGGCCCGCGCAAAAGCCTACCTGCATAAGGGGGTGCGTATTTTATGGTCCTGTGATCCGAGCCTAGCCTCCTCTCATGTGCCTGAAAAAGATGAATTTCATTTTCCTAATGGAATAGGGGATTATCTAAAGGATTTAACCAGCCATTGCGCGCTATTAACCCCCACTTTTGAAGGAAGTGTGGATTTTCCGGGCAAGCAAGGTCGCGTGGAATGGGCCATTGTTTGGGTGCAATCAGGTGCGGCTAGCCTTCATTCTTACTGTAATACAATTCCTACGCCTGCAGGGGGAACCCACGAATCAGGCTTTCGAGGCGCATTGCTGAAAGGATTGCGCGACTTTGGTCAGCTGGTTAAAAATAAAAAGGCTGCTAAAATTACCAGTGATGACATTTTATCTAATGCAGTTGGATTGTTATCAGTCTTTATCAAAGACCCTCAATTTCAGGGCCAAACGAAAGAAAAACTGGCAACCAGTGGGGTTACAAAGCTGGTAGAAAATGCCATTAAGGATCATTTCGACCACTGGCTGAGTGGGCACATGGATAAATCCCAGCTGTTGTTAGAGTCCCTCATCGATGTGGTAGAGCTGCGTGAACGGCAAAAGAGCGAACGAGAAGAAAATAGGAAGTCCCCTACCCAACGGTTACGATTGCCTGGAAAGCTCGCGGATTGTTCCCAGCGTACTGCCACGGGGACAGAGCTCTTCATTGTGGAGGGGGAGTCTGCAGGAGGTTCTGCTAAGCAGGCTCGGGATCGTCAGACACAGGCGATATTGCCGTTGAAGGGAAAAATCCTGAACGTTGCAAATGCGTCCTTGGATAAACTGAAAGCAAATCAAGAAATCCAAGATTTAGAAAGCGCCTTGGGCTGTGGAACCCGTGATAAATACATCAGTGATAAACTTCGCTATGACAAAATTATTATCATGACAGATGCCGATGTGGATGGGGCCCATATCGCTGCCCTTCTGATGACCTATTTTTACCGGGAGATGCGTTCGTTAATTGAGGGGGGCCACCTTTATTTAGTGCAGCCACCCCTTTATCGTTTATCTCAAGGGGGAAAATATTTTTATGTGCGAACGGATGCCGAAAAAGAGCAGGTAATGAAAACCGAATTTAAAAATGCTGCCAATGTGGAGGTAAGTCGCTTCAAGGGGTTGGGAGAAATGAATGCGTCTCAACTGAAGGAAACAGCTATGAATCGTGAAAAACGCGTTCTTCTTCAAGTGCAACTTGCCGATGTTGAGGGGAAAAATTTGGGCGAGCTGGAATCTTTCGTGGAAGATTTAATGGGTAAAAAACCAGAAAATCGTTACGATTTTATCCAGAAAAACGCCCAGTTCGTGAAAGAAGTGGATATTTAAAGACTGTTGACCATAGGGAAGGTCTTTTCTATAGTTATAGGTAGGCAAAGCTAATAAATAATAACGGGACATACATAATTTGGGAGGCAACTTGCTCAAAAATAGCTTTTACAAGGCTTCAATGATAAAAGCCGTCCTTTTCCTTATTTATATTTTTCTACATTCTTTAAATGGCTTAGCCATGCCTGTGCAGTCGAAAATTGATACTATCAAGAAGCGGGGTTATTTAATTGTGTCCATGCTTTCAACGGATACGCATCCTTTTATTATGACCAAAAAAGACGGCACGGCTGAGGGAGTAGATGTAGACATTGCTCGCCTTATGGCCAAGAGTTTAGGGGTAAAGTTGCGTATCGATAGAAGAGCCGCCACTTTTGATAGTATTATAGAAGAAGTAGCCCATGGGAAGGCAGATATTGGGTTGTCAGGGCTTAGTATCACCATAAAGCGGGCGGAAGAAGTGAATTACTCTCAACCTTATGCTAATCTTAATAAGGCTTTTCTTCTGAGTCGTCAGGCTTTTTTAGAAAAAAGAAAAAAAGATAATGCAAGCCTTCAAGACTTCTTTTCAAGGGGAAACACCATTGCAGTTATAAAGGGCAGCTCTTATGAGTTCTATGCAAGGCACATGTTTCCTAAAGCCA
>JBMDXI010000109.1:0-11152 GCA_048595075.1 Alphaproteobacteria bacterium | reverse complement strand
TGAGTGGGACAATGTTAACAGCCCCCTCAGGAATTATGGCAGGCGTTTATGAAATGGAACGTCTATCAGGCGGGCGCTTTAAAGTTACCGTTCCTTCTTTTTCCCTCGATAGCCCCCATGAAAAAGTTTATCTAAACTAATGGTTCACTTTGGATCAATTTTTTACTTAATTGGGTGGTTGATTCTTATCCTTTCAGGTTTTAGCATTCTTCCCGCAACTATTGATTTTATCCGTGGAGAGCCTGATTTTAAAATCTATCTTTTTTCAGGGGCCCTTATGGTTTTTTGGGGAGCCCTTTTTATTTTATCTACTCGCTCTAAAGAAGATTTAGAATTTGATAAAAGAGATTCTTTTATTCTAACAGCTCTTTCCTGGACGCTGGTTATTTTGTTTTCGGCGATTCCTTTTTTATTAAGTTCTTTAAATTTTTCGTGGACAGACTCTTTTTTTGAAACAGTATCAGGGCTTACTACAACAGGTGCTACAACCCTTGTGAAGCTGGATACAATGCCTTGGGGAATTTTGCTATGGCGTTCTATTTTACAATGGTTGGGCGGTATTGGAATTGTGGTGATGGCTTTAACTGTCTTAACAGAAATGCGCATCGGTGGGATGGAATTGTTTCAAACAGAATCCTCGGAAAAATCAGAAAAGTTTTTACCCCGCGTGGCGCAAATAGCCAAAATAATTTTTTGGGTATATTTGCTATTAACTGTTTTATGTTTTAGTGCCCTCTGGGCCTGCGGGATGACATGGTTTGATGCTTTATGCCACAGTTTTACAACTGTCTCAACAGGGGGGTTCTCTACTCATGATAATTCCATTGCTTTTTTTAACAGTTTTCTTATTGAAAGTATTTTAACCCTTTTCATGTTTTTAGGGGGCGTTGCCCAATTATCCTTTATCCACCTATGGCAAGGGAAATGGCAACGCTTTTTTGAAGATTCTCAGCTTCAAGCTTACACAAAAATTCTATGTGCGGCTATTCTAGCATTGGTTGCTTGGAAACTTATCTACCGCGCTGAAGAAGACCCTTTGACCGTTATTATTAAAACCTTATTTAACATTACTTCTGTTTTAACGACCACTGGCTTTCAATCCGAAGACTACACCACCTGGGGGGGATTTGCCATCGTCTTAGTATTTTTCTTGCCTTTTATAGGGGGGGCCACAGGCTCTACAAGCGGGGGTATTAAAGTCTTTCGTTGCCAAGTATTGTGGGAGGTGGCCCTTACCCAGCTCCGCAAGATTCGTCGCCCTCATGGGATTTATCTTCCCAAATATAATGGGCGTAAAATCTCGGAAGAAGTTTTTAATTCAGTAGGCGCTTTTTTTATCTTTTTTATTATTTCTTTTGTCATGTTATCCCTTATTTTAGCTTTCTTAGGACTAGACACAATGACATCTTTATCAGCAGCTGCGTCCATGCTCACCAACTTGGGGCCTGGAATCGGAAATATTATCGGCCCCACCCAAACTTACATGCCTTTAACCAATGATATTAAATGGGTATTGATGGGGGGAATGTTGCTTGGTCGCTTAGAACTTTTGACCTTATATGTTTTATTCCTAAAATCATTCTGGAAAGATTAATAAGGAATTTCAAGACATTACGTACTTTTTTTAATTAATAAAAAGCCCTTGCTTTTTCCTTTTACCTCTTTATAGTAGGAAGGGAATCGTATTTACTCTTTAATTTACAATATGAAGTAGATTTATTTGGTCATCGAATTTCGGTTCATCTAAATGAAATAAGACATACTTTACATGTTTTGCTGAAATTTTTGAGAGATTTAAATACGACATTCTTAACTACCGCTTTTTTGTAAAGCGGGACTTTAAAGCCAAAGGAGATAATATATGGCAAATGGTAAAGTAAAATGGTTCAATGGTACAAAAGGGTACGGATTCATTACTCCTGATGATGGGAAAAGCGATGTTTTCGTTCATATTAGTTCTGTTGAAAAAGCAGGTTTATCGCAATTAAGCGAAGGCCAACACGTTAGCTATGAAGTAGCTACTCACAAGGGCAAGCAGTCCGCTGTTAACATTAAAGTTATCTAATTATATTTCAATATTATAACTTCCCTTATAGAAGAGGGATAAAAAAATTGAAGAGGCCAGTTCCGAGATGTGAAGGGGGTATTCCCCCCTCGTCTTTGTAATCTTTAACCCTATCATTTAGGGAATACCTCGCCTTTTATAATTAATACGTCATTAGCGTTTAGCTCGTCCTTTTTCGCTGTTATGTTGTTACTCACCGCTCATGCAGGTCACACTACATGAGGGTGGTTGTTCTTCGTATCAGCGAAAAATTACCTCATTAAAGGCCACCTAGGGGCTCGCTCTAAATTTCTTGTCCCCATTTTAATAAGCTAAGGGATATGACTTTTATAGCGTTAGACGTCTTATTCGACAAAGTGGAAAGCATCCTATTATTCCCCATACAAAAAGAGCTCAAAGAGCTCTTTGTCCTGGACTACAAGAGAAGGATAAAGTTAATATAAAACGCGCTTTAAAATTGAGCACTTCTTTGGATGAACTAAAGAAGCTTTACGTTTTGATAAGCTTGATTCCACCTTCTTCTCTTTCTGTGTTCTTGTCCGCCTTAAATCTTTAATTTTATTTTTTTAACAGTTCTATTCAATCCCCGTAGTACTTGCCGATTTAAAGACTCTACACCGCACCACGCTCTAAACGATCATTAATAGCAAGTCCCAGGCCTTCCATGGGAATGGGTGCAACAGCGATGCCTTTATAAAGATGGGGCTGATCTAACGCATGCAGATAAGCAAAAAAATGGGTAGCAGCTTCTATCAAATTACCCGTGGGACTTAGATTCCAATCGGAATAAGACACTGATCCAAAGCCTAAAAAAGCTTCATCAGGAAGACATTCTGTTGCATTTAACCGTAAGGGAAGATGGGGTGCATAGTGACTTCTTAATTGCCCTGGGGCGCGGATCATTTCTACCTGATCTTTTTTAGTGAGCCCACTTCCTACTGTTTTTTCAATTTCATTCACGGAAAGGGCCCCATATCGTAGGATAACAGGAGTTTCTGTACTCACATCAATAATCGTTGATTCTAAACCTGTTTCTGTAGGGCCGCCGTCTAAGATAAGTGAAACTTTTTGGCCCATGTTTTTTTCCACATGATGGGCTGTAGTAGAACTTAAAAAACCTGAAGGATTCGCACTGGGGGCAACAATAGGGCGACCTAATAATCCTAACATCTCTTGGATAATGGGATGACGTGGAACGCGGAGCGCAATAGTATCCAGCCCAGCTGTTGCAAGTAATGAGGCATGTGTTCCTGGTAATTTTTTCATTACTAAAGTCAGGGGGCCTGGCCAAAAGGTATGGGCTAGCTTGAGGGCCATCTCATTAAAGATGCCCCATTGCTGGGCTTCTTCTACATTCTTCACATGAAAAATAAGGGGGTTGAAAGAAGGCCTGTCCTTAATAGCATAAATTTTCGCAATGGCTTCATCTTGTGTTGCATCGGCGCCTAAGCCATAAACCGTTTCTGTAGGAAACACAACCACTTCTCCTTTGGAAAGAAGCGCAGCAGCTTGATGTACATATTGATGGGCAGGAACGATCATAGAAGTTCAAATAGGTTAGTGGTGCCCAAGGGCGGAATCGAACCGCCGACACACGGATTTTCAGTCCGTTGCTCTACCGACTGAGCTACCTGGGCATAAAGACTTGTATAATTCAAAAAATCGTTCTTGTCTATATTTTGATGTATGTTGTATAAATTTCATATGAAACAATCTTTTGCACCCCCTTTTTGGCTTCTCATTCTTATTGTGGGACTTCCGATTTTATCAGAAACTGTTTATACACCTGCTTTACCAGATATCGCTCGTTCCTTAAGCGTCCCTGAGTCATGGGTGGAATATACGCTTACCATTTATTTGGTTGGCTTTGCCTTGGGTGCCTTTTTATGGGGCATTTTATCAGATAAACATGGCCGAAAGCCTTGTATTCTCATAGGATTTGCCATTTATATTTTAGGGTCAATTGGGTGTTATTTTTCCTCTTCTATTGAAATGCTTCTGCTTGCTCGATTGGGGCAAGCTATAGGTGGAAGTGTCGGAAGTGTCCTGGGACAAGCAATCACACGGGACTCTTTTCAAGGAGCAGCTCTTAGTAAGGTTTATGCAACGGTAGGAAGTGCCTTAGGGGTTTTTCCTGCCTTAGGCCCTATTTTAGGGGGGGCTATTGATCAGGCCTATGGTTGGCCAGCTATTTTTCTACTTTTAATAGTATGGGGCAGTTTTATATGGACGAGTGTTTCTTGGGTCTTGCCTGAAACCCATCCAAAACATCTTCGCCAACCTACCACCTCTATTCTCTCTACCGGGCTTCGCCTTTTAAAAGACCCGCGCGCTTTAGGGTGCTGTTTTTTAGTAGGAGGTACGCAAGGGATTGTGTTCAGCTATTATGCAGAAGGGCCATTTTATCTTATTAATCTTTTGGGATTGACTCCTAGTACGTATGGAGGAACATTTTTTGGTATTTCAGGGGCACTTGTGCTCAGTGGGTTGGTCTCCAAAAAATTCCATGATCGCTACTCGCCTTTAGCCATTTTGAAAGGAGGGCTTGTTATCATGCTGATAGGTCAATCCCTTTTCTGTACGATGGTATTAGCTTCTTTGGGATTTGAAATAAGCAATTATATTTTGTTAAGTGGCGTTGTAGGCTGCATGATGATAAACGCCTGGGGTTCTATTATGGTCACTTCCAATGCTCTTTCTTTGTCTTTGGTTAATTATCGGGATGTCACAGGAACAGCCTCTTCTTTATTTGGATGTGGTTATTATCTCATCATTTCTTTATTTACTTATGGGATGGCTCTTTTACATAATGGGACTTTGTTTCCCATGCCGTTTTACTTCCTCAGCATTGTTTTAGGCATGGGGGGTGTATATTTTGGGATGCTGCAGCCCTCAGGCTCACTCAAGAACATGTCCCAGTCCGCGTAAGCTTTCTTTAAGGTCCCCATCAGGGAAACTATCTAATAGCTTATTGACCTGTGGGTCTATGGGGCGAGGAGATGTTGGTACTTTGAGAGGTTTTTTAAAGGGCATAATCCCTTTCTTAAAGGTAATCTTGTCAACGGCTTTATACCCAAAATAAGTATTAATTTTTTCAATAATAACGGGTTGTAAGTGGTGAAGGCTAAGAATCATGCTTTGACTATAAACAACCATCTGGAGTGTTCCTCCTTGCCCTTTTTTAAAGAAGGAAATATTTTCAGGCGCACAATAGGGGGCATATGATTCGCCTATAATAAGGGGCCAGTCGTTGATCAATGCGCCTATCATATAGCCCCGTTTTTCTAAGTAGCTTTTAGAGATATCTTTTAAAATTTTGCCGACCAATTGAACCATTATAATGTGGCCCCTTCTTGTTGTTGGGCTGCTTTTAAAATATTAGCCATTAAAAACATGATGGTAAGAGGGCCTACTCCTCCTGGAACAGGGCTTATCGCGCCTGCTACTTTTGCGGCACTTTCAGTATCGACATCTCCCGTAATTTGCTTGTCTTCTAAAGGATTAATCCCTACATCAATGACACAGGCGCCTGGCTTTATCCAGCTTCCTTGAACAAAGTTCTTTTTACCGATAGCAACGATCAAAATATCAGCCCGCTTACATACCTTATCTATCTGTTGAGTATGGCTATGCGCAATGGTAACAGTACAGTTTTCCTGCAGAAGCAGACGGGCGATAGGGCTTCCAACTAACGATGATCTTCCCAAGATAACAGCTTCTAAACCTTGTAATTCTTTTTTCCATAAATGGATCAGATGTAAACATCCTTGAGGGGTACAGGGAATAAACAAAGGTTCATTTAAAGAAAAAAGTCCTACATTTAAGGGGGTTAGCCCGTCAACATCTTTTTCAGGAGCTAGAATCTTTAGAGCCTTAAGAGTATTCAAAGAAGGGGGGAGGGGTAATTGCAATAAAATTCCATGAACAGAGGAGTCTTCATTCAAAGATATTAATTGATGGTGGAGTTGCTCTTGTGAAATGGTAGATGGTAAATGGAAAAGCTGTGTTTGAATTCCCAACTCAGCCGCTTTTTCCTGTTTTTTCTTTACATATAAATGAGAGGCAGGATTATCCCCCACTAACACTGCGGCGAGTGAGGGATAAATTCCTTTGCTGTGAAGATAGGTAACTTGGTTCTTGAGTTTAGATGTTAAAAGTTTTGCTTGGTGTTGCCCATCTAAAATTTGAACCATCGATACCTACTGAAGCATGCGGGGGAGATTCTGAAAATAAGAACCATACATATACTTAGCTACCATCATGTCAAAAACAGATATAAGGTAAGTAACAATTAAAAATAATACGATAATAGAAAGGTCAAAGCCTCCAACATTAGGAACAATTTTACGTATAGGGCGAACCAACGGTTCAATAATACGTTGGGTTACACTATAAAGGCCAGCAATAAATGCATGCTTTGTATCTAATGCTTTAAAGACCATTAATAAGTGTAAAATTATATAAATAATAAGGGCCCAGTAGTAACAGCTCAACACCAACTTTATAAGCTGTAATAAAGGCATAACAATAATGTCCATAGTTTCCTCCTTTTATAGCTCGTCCTTTTGCGCTGCTATCCTATCTTACAGGCAAAATCACGTTGCTTGTTATATTAACAATAAAACCCCTTCTAGCGTAACCTACACAATGTTAGGAATACTTAACTATGCTAACAGGGTATTTTTATAGAATTATACAATACTTATGTCAGGGGCATCAACAGATTTCATGCCCACCACATGATACCCACAGTCAACGTGATGAATTTCCCCCGTGACACCTGAAGAAAGATCGCTCAGTAAATAGAGACCTGCTTTGCCAATATCCTCTAAGCTTACATTGCGCTTAAGAGGAGAGTTATATTGATTCCACTTTAAAATATAGCCAAAATCTCCAATAGCAGAAGCCGCCAATGTTTTGACAGGGCCGGCGGATAAACCGTTAACACGAATATTATACTTTCCTAAATCAACAGCCAGGTATCGAATGCTGGCTTCTAAAGCCGCTTTAGCAACCCCCATTACGTTATAATGAGGCATTACTTTTTCAGCCCCATAATAAGTTAAACTAATTAAGCTCCCACCTGGATTTAATAAAGGCTGTGCCCGTTGAGCAATGGCAGTGAAAGAATAGCAAGAAATATCCATCGCATTTAAAAAGTTACGCCGAGAAGTATTAAAGTAGGGCCCTTTTAATTCTTCTTTGTCAGAATAGGCAATTGCGTGCACAATAAAATCTAATTTTCCCCATTTTTTTTCTAGGGTGGTAAAGGTGTTATCTAAATCTTGCTCATTAATTACATCGCACGGAATGAGGAGGTTGGATCCTAATGATTCTGCCAAAGGGCGGACTCTTTTTTCTAAAATTTCCCCTTGATAAGTAAACGCTAATTCTGCTCCTTGAGCGGCTAGCTGTTGGGAAATAGGCCAGGCAAGAGATCGATCATTCGCAAGCCCCATAATTAAGCCTTTTTTACCCTGCATTAAACCTGAAAATTGTTGCATACTTACCTCATTGTTAGTCACATCGGTACAAGCTTCCCGTTCTCGCGGGAAGCAAAAACATGAAGGACATCTTATACATTAAGCTTCTTTCTGCCAAGCTTATAATTAAACTACTTTCTTTTTTTCTTGAAGGCTTTTTTAGCAGGTGGATTTTCTATAGCATGTTGCACGACTTCTATCGCCCGCTCTAAGCTGATGGAAAGGACATCATCTTCTTTTAAAGAAATAAACTTGGAACCGTATTTTATATAAGGGCCATAGGGGCCAATACTTGCAGTAAGTGGTTCATTTGTATCGGGGTGATTTCCCAAAAGGCGGGGCAGTGAAAGTAGATCAATTGCTTGCTGTAGGCTCATAGAGGCAGCTGGTATATTTTTAGGAATACTCACGCGCTTGGGTTTAGCAGCTTTATCATCTTCTCCCAACTGTATATATAACCCATAGGGGCCCTTGCGAATGGCAATTTGTTTTTGGGTTTCTGGATCTATTCCCAAGATTTTAGGATATTCACTGGCAGCATCGCTTTTTTTAGAGCCTTCTTCAGACTGTTCTTGTTCTTCATCGTGAGGATGTACAAGTTTGTGAACATAGGAACAGTCAGGATATTGATCGCACCCTAAGAAAGCCCCATACTTCCCTAGCTTTAAGTGAAGGGTTCCTTTCGTGCAACTGGGGCATTTTTTAGAGATTTTACCATTTTCTTTAGGAAATATGGAATCGGCGAGCTCGTTATCCAAAACATTTAGTACATCTGTAATAGTTAGCTTACTTGTTGAAGAGACTGTTTCTTTAAAATCTCCCCAAAAGTTTTCTAAAACTTCTTTCCATTCTTTTTCCCCTTTAGAAATGTCATCTAAAGAATCTTCCATATGGGCTGTAAAATCATATTCTACGTATTTTTTAAAGTAATTTTGTAAGAAGACCGAAACCATACGGCCCCTATCTTCAGGGATAAATTGCTTGTTCTCTATACGTACGTATTGGCGTTGTTGCAACACATGGAGAATACTGGCATAGGTGGAAGGGCGTCCAATCCCTAGTTCTGTTAATTTTTTAACAAGGCTTGCCTCTGAAAAACGAGGGGGCGGCTGTGTAAAGTGCTGGGAAGGAATGATCTTTTCTTTATGGATGATATCCCCTTCCTGTAAAGACGGTAATAAACGTTCGTCTTCCTCTTGATCTTCATCATCAGCATCTTTGCTTTCTGTATATAGTTTTAAAAACCCATCAAAGGCAATAGTGGAGCCTGTTGCACGCAAAACAACATCTTGAGAGGGCGACTCTATGTCCACAGCCACTTGATCGATAAGAGCATTTGCCATTTGGCTGGCCAAAGCGCGACGCCAAATAAGGGTATAAAGCTTTAGTTGATCAGCACTTAGGATGGCTTTTAAGTGTTCGGGTTCAAAGGTAATATTGGTGGGGCGGATCGCTTCATGGGCCTCCTGCGCATTTTTTGCCTTACTTTTATAAATACGAGGGGCTGCAGGTAAATAAGAATCCCCTAAGTTTTTCCCTATGAACTGGCGAAAGTTTGTAATAGCCTCTTGGCTTAAGTTAATACTATCCGTACGCATATAAGTAATAAGCCCTACCGAATCCCCATTAACTTCCATCCCTTCGTAAAGCTGTTGAGCCAACATCATTGTCTTGCTGGTACTAAAACCTAACTTGCGAGCTGCCTCTTGCTGTAAAGTAGAGGTGGTAAACGGGGCATAAGGGTTACGCTGTGTTTGCTTTTTAACAACTTTGCTAACTGTGAAAGTTTTAGGTTCAATAAAGTCGACAGCTTTTTGAACTTCTGCCTGCGTTCTGAAAGAAAACTTTTCAACTTTCTGACCTTTAAGGGATAAAAGGCGTGCTAAGAAAGACTTCTTAGCAGGCGATTGGCATGCCACATCAACTGTCCAATATTCTTCAGAAATGAATTTTTCAATTTCTGCTTCACGGTCAGTGATAAGGCGTAGAGCAACTGATTGCACGCGTCCTGCCGACTTACTTCCTGGGAGTTTGTGCCACAAAACTGGCGATAGTGTGAATCCTACTAGATAATCTAAAGCACGGCGAGTAAGATAGGCATCAATCAGTTCTTGGTTGATTTTGCGAGGATTTTCAATAGCTTCAATAATAGCTTTTTTCGTAATTTCGTGAAATACGCTTCGATGAACCTCTATATTTTTTAAAAGTTTCTTTTGCTTTAAAATCTCTAATATGTGCCAGGCAATAGCTTCCCCTTCACGATCAGGGTCTGTTGCTAAGTATAAGGATTTAGATTTTTTGACAGCATCCGCAATATTTTTGATATTTTTTTCCGACCCCTTCGTAATTTCCCATATCATCTTAAAGTCATGATCGGGGTCTACAGAACCATTCTTAGAAGGAAGGTCACGGATATGCCCATAGCTAGCTAATACTGAATAATCAGAGCCTAAATACTTTTTTAAAGACTTCGCTTTAGCAGGTGATTCAACGATTACTAAATTCATTTCTTACCTTTAATATTCTTTATTTTATATACCTGGCGTATTTTTAAAAGTCGAGATTTTGTTTAAATAAAAATCGGAAAATTTTGCAAGAGAGTTCAGGAAAATCATTTAAGTCAATAAAAGTTTTGAAAAAGCATCTCCCGCATGGCGCTCTATTTTTCCTTGTAATTCTAAGTCGAGCAAAGTTGGCCACAAGGCTTCTAAGGGTACATTAAGATGTTGAATAAGATGATGAATAGGCAGGGGGCTAGCATTGAGATGCTGCAAAATGACTGCAGGTAGATTCTCTCTATCATCACTGACAGGATAGGGTTCTTCTGATGATACCTGAGCCACTTGACGGATGGGGTGAAAAATTTGTCTTTTTTCGAGCACATTTAAAATATCCTCCGCAGATTCAGTTAGAATAGCGCCTTGCTTCAACAAAAAATTTGTTCCGCGGCAACGGGGATCCATAGGCGAACCCGGAATAGCGAATACTTCACGACCTTGGTCGGTGGCAAAGTTAGCGGTAATCAACGAGCCTGACTGCACAGAAGCCTCTACCACGAGTAAACCTTGTGCAAGGCCTGAAATAAGCCTATTACGACGGGGAAAATGGGCAGCTTGGGGGGTGATATTAAATTGTACCTCAGTCAATATCAAACCCGTTTGGGCGATTTGTTCATACAAGGCTTTATTTTCTTCAGGATAAATAATGTTAATGCCCCCTGCTACAACAGCGATAGTCCCTGTTGCTAAAGCGCCGCGATGGGCTTGGGTATCAATTCCCCGGGCTAAACCTGATGAGATGATCCAGCCGCTTTTACCCATACTTTCTGCTATTTTAAAGGCCATATGCCTGCCGTGGGTCGAGGCATTGCGGGCCCCCACAATCCCCATTATATGGCTGTTAAGTAAAGCAGAGTTTCCTTTGACCACTAGGACCGGGGGGGCATCAGGCAGCTGCTTTAAAAGCTGAGGATAAGCTGCATCAAAAACTGTAATCAACTGGCCCCCAAATTGATGCGTTTTTTCTATTTCCTCATGGATAGAATGGGGGGTAGCCAGAGTAATCTTACGGTGTAACTCCCTCCCAATATCTGCCCAGTTATCAA